>JAZUJS010000093.1:0-6608 GCA_045642865.1 Candidatus Nanosyncoccus sp. | reverse complement strand
AATTATAGCATAAGAATTTTAAAATGAGACTTTTTTATTAAAATAGTGTTTGCAGTGACGTAATTTCCTGATATCCGTCTGATGCGCCGACGAAATTTATCAGAATTTCATCAACCATTTTTGTATGCAAATCCTGCAATGCCGCAATATGCGTCGTGTCAATATCGCCAAACGTATAAATATCTTCACTCAAAGCACAGTATAGTTCGGAATATTGCAGATCGTACCCTTCATTAATCACTCCACTAAGATGCTCCGCGGGATTACACGATTCTTGAGCGAGAATTAAACCAAGCTGCATTTCTTGAATAGGATTTAGAAAATATTCCTGAATCGCACCGAGCGTGCTTAGATTGAGTGCGATTTGCGTGGTTGTGTTTTTTGCTTTTTGCTTCGCATCTTCAAACTTCTGATTAGTCGCGCTATCGTTATTTATGTACTTATCCGCCATATTCGCAATTAGGGGCTCCAATGTCGTGAGCTTTTGATTAATACTCTCAATTTCCTCATTAGATATCAAATTAAAGGGATCAGATTCAATTAGACTGCGCAAAGTCATCGACGGAGTATAGCCAACGTAGTCAATATATTCAGTTAGTAGTGAAAGATATTTCGATGCGAACCCTCTGAATTCTTCCCCGCTAATCGCTTGGCCGGAAATATTGTTGCTACTGCTATTATTTTTTGATGGAATAGCTAGAACAATTAGTACGATTGTAAGAATTGCTATTACGACGCCAGCGATAATTAGAATTAGTTTTTTCTTGAATGGCTGTTTGTCTTGATTAATGTCAAGGACGATATCGCCTAGCCCGGAATAATCTTTCGGAGTGCCGGCGAAATAATCTGGTTGCATGTTTGTGTCTGGCATTTCGGGATTTTGCACACCGAAGCCCTGATAGCCCGCACTTTCCATAGCAGATACGCCAAGCATTTGCTGTTGAATAGTACCCGGTGTAGACTGAGTGAACACGTTTGGCATGACCGGCGCCTGTGGCGCGACCGGCTCACTAGCTGGCCAATAAGTCGAAGAAGCTACAATATCACCAGAAGAGATAATCGCATCGTTCGGCTGAGCCGGGACAGAAGTCGTGGCTGGCTGGACAGGTGCCGGCTGGATAGGCACTGGCTGGACGGGTGCCGGCTGGACAGGGGCTGGCTGGACGGGTGCTGGCTGGACAGGGGCTGGCTGGACAGGAGTAGGCTGGACAGGAGTAGGAGCTGGGGTAAAAGTCGGGGCGCTCGAAGTAGCGCTTTGGTCAGTGGCACCAAAAACTGGCATCGAGTAGGAGCTCGGTGTTGGAGAAGCGGGCGCAGAATTATCCTGCGCGGTCTTGCGCTTATCGTAGCTCGCGTATAACGGATCCATGTAATTTGATTATAGCATAAGCGTTTCGGAATGAAAAATACAAAAATTGTGCAACAAAAATCTCCCAACCAAAATGGCGGGAGATTTTCGTGTAGTCTAGATTGGCTAGACTTGCGTGAAGCGGTCTAGACTTTACATGCGTTTGCGGCTAGCAATAACATAACCAAGGATGGTTACAATTGAACCTGCGCCGAGGGCGCCGAAGATTACAGAACCAGCACCTGCGTCCTCGATTTCCTTTGGAGTTTTATCAGGTTTCTTTTCTTCTGGGTTCTTCTTATCATCACAAGTCTTGTTAACGATGATGGTTGCATCATCAAGAAGAGTCTTATCGTTTGCAGTTACCTTAGCAGTATTGACGACTTCGTTCTTCTTATTACAAACGAGGCTTTTGTCGACAACTTTAACGTCGAAAAGCATAATAGCATTTGAGCCATTAGTGTAATCACCAATACGAGTACCGGTGGTAACAAGGTTATCATCCCATTGTGAAAGTTCTGGGTGGGTAATATTCTTAATTTTGGTTGAACCCTTAACGTATTCAACGTTGTTTGGGAGGTAATCATTGAGGATTACATCTTTTGCGTCGGTGCCAGAGTTGTTTGTGTAAACGAGCTTGTATTGAACAATGTCGCCAACTTTAGCTTCAACAGCATCACTCCATTCCTTAGTACCTTTCAAACGAACGGATTTGGTGAATGAAATTTCATGGTCGTATACAGCCTTAACAATGATACTTGCGTAACCACTGTATTGGTAACAACCAGGAAGGTTACCATCGAGAGCGTCATAACCAACCTTAACGCCATCGGTAATGATAGCATCGCTCAAAGCGCCGGCACTTTTACCGTTTGAATCCCAGTGCGCGGTGCCCATCAAATAATCTAGGTGGAATTTAGAACCATCAGCACTCTTAAGAACGATATCGTCCCAATAAGTGGTTGGGTATGCGTTGGATGAATTAATATCACCCTTCACAGTAATTTGGCTTTCGCTGATGCCTGGAACATTGAAGCTCACAGTAACATCTTTTGCGATTGCTTCGAGACCGCGTGGGCTGTTGTTGTGGACATAAAGGTTAATAACATAGCTCTTGCCATCCTCAACAATAATCTCATTGCTATCCCATTTATTATTAGTATTGTATTCGCGAGCACGAACGAAGTTAAATTCGTGACCAATGTTCGCTTGATCGGTAATAGAGTTGAGAACAACTCTGTCACCCAAAATGCCAGATTCAATTTGGCTTAAAGTGTAGCCAGTACGGCCACCGATGTTATCGCCATATGCAAAAGTATTTGCACTAGCGATGATGCTAGAACCAGCAACTGCAACTACAGCAGAAGCAAGCATAGCCTTAGAAATATTTTTCATATTTTTCCTTTCTTAATAAAATTAAAACTCTTGGTTGGTTTTTTGCTAGCCGAATTGTTAATTTTCGTCTTAACCACCAACCGAATCATCTCAGTCTCAAATATTCGTTTCGGAATGAGCCCGGCAGCAGTTTTTGAACTGCCGCCAAGCTTCAAATAAAGTACGATGAGCTTTTTGCTCATTCCTTTTTAATAACACGCGCATTTATACGTCGTCCGCGACTTTTCCAGCATTTATGCCTTTATCATCGTGGATTTTAGGTATTTTTGAAAGATCCGCCGCCCCAGTATCTACTTTTCCGGTGTCTTTGGCTGCATCCTTATCGGGAACGTATTTCAGATTGGTATCGTTGTTGGCGATATCATCCCGATTTACGTTTTTAGGATGATAAGGGTCTAAGATACCAGGATCTAGGGGATCATTAATCCCATCCTGGGTCGTGCCCTGACCTTCGGTGCCCTCAGTCTGACCGGGAGCAGAACTTGGATTCTTCTGCCCCGGAGTTGGAGTCGCTGACGGTGTCGGGGTCGCTGACGGAGTTGGTGACGGAGTTACTGTCGGGGTCGGGGTTGCCGTCGGTGTTGGCGACGGTGTCGGTGACGGTGTCGAGGTCGGGGTTGCCGTCGGGATTGGTGACGGGGTCCCAGTCGGTGTCCGGGTGACCGGAACCGGTGTTGTCGTTACCGGATTAGGTTCCTGTGTAGGTGTTGATGTTACTACCGGCTTAGGCGTCGGTGTTGCCTTAGGCGTCGATGTTGCCTTAGGCGTCGGTGTTGCCACCGGCTTCTTTGAAGCTTCTTTTTTCTCGAGAACTTCAAAACGACCATCAACCACATTGACACCAATGTAGCGCCTGTCATTACCCGCTTTATCGAAGACAAACTCGTATAAGTAAAACTCATATGGGTCGTCCGCGGTTGATTCCAGAATTATTTCTTTTTCTGGATCAAGCGGAAAATGCTTGACAACTTTCCAGTCTTTGAGGCTTTGCTTCCCCAGATATTTGGCCGCAGATAGTTCGAATATGTATCTGCCAGCCATCAACTGGTAATCGTCTGATAACCTCAGAGTTTCACCGTCGACATATTTTTGCCAGTCGTCGGCAAATTTTTTCCCCCAGACGCAAATTGTATCGTCGAGACCAATCTCGGCGAGAGCCTTTCTTAAACCCTGTAAGTAAATCGGGTTCTTGAGCAGCTCATATTCGATTTGCGGGTTGCCGTTTACATCAACAAAATTGTATGTAACTGCATCCCTAAATTTAATGCCGATTTTGGCTTCGATGGCCTTCTGTCTCTCCTCGAATTTCGAGAAGGTTGACGAAGGCTTGAGTGGATCGCCCCATATAGCTGCATATTTTGTTCGGATCTCATCATCTGTGAGCTCCTCAGAAATTGTCTTTGCCATATCGAGGGCGGTGACTGTGTCTGCGGGTTTCTCTGTTGGTGCCACTGCTGTGGGTGTAGGCGTAGGTGTTGCTGCTGCTGTTACTTCCCTTGATTGCTCAGTCGCCACACCATTATCAGTGTGGCTAAAAACAAAAGGGATTATGGCCGCATTCCATGCTACCGTTACTGCAATAGCAAAAACGAATACCGCCGCCAGCTCTGCAAGCCAATACAGAAAGTAATTGAATAATTCTGTATTGCAAAACTTTGCGATCACTGCGACCAGCGCCAAGATTATCGCCGGGATTATCAGTACAATAGTCGTACTGAAGAACCCCGTGTCCATAATGATAGACAGCAGGATTACAAGTAACACGATCTCGATGAGAATGCGTATTACTCCGTACTTTCCGGCAACCCTGTTACGGGCCTGTACTAATGCCACGTATGCTGTTAACATAAGTGTCATTATGAGCCAAACTATGGCCAGCAGCATGCCGGTTTTTATTGGCACGGCAATAATCACTAAAGTCGCCACTGTTGATGCTGATAGTAAGAAGCATACCGCAGTGGGGATTTTTTTGGCGTATGGTATTAACATCAATAACTCTATGAAGAGTATGATATATAATACTTCCGCTATTATTCCCCATAAGATATTTTGCGGGGTATAGTTTAGTGAAGTGATTATTGCTCCAATCACGAGACAAATTATACCTACAAAATCCCTGGGCTGCGATAATGTTGTTCCGTTATCTTTTGCCACTCCAACGAGTGACGCAGTATAAAATACTGCTGCGCCGATGGCGCAAATCAATACAAATATAATATTCATAATTTTTCCTCCTGATAAATGAAGGTTGCGCCAACACAGCGCACCTTAATGATGGGTTCTGCGCGTGTTTTCAGATTTCACAATAAAAAATTTGAAATCTGAGATGATTCGGTTGTTAATGGTCGTCCTCGAATTGCATTTTGGCACAATTCTAGAGACTAATTTCATTTTATCATACTTTAGCGTTTTTGTCAATACGTTTGACACTTTTCTTGTATGTTTCAAGCAATAAAAAAGCCCCGCGCATAACCTGCGCGAGGGCTTAGTTTTTTATTGACGAGATACTAGAGGAGAACAATCTTTGTTTTGTCGAAGAAGTATTCGGTCTTTATTTCTGCATGACCGATAACATATTTCTTGATTTCCTCCTCTGTGGGGGCCGTATTCTTGATTGAGTCTTCGTTGGCGCTGTAGAGTCTATACTTTATCGAGTTGGACTCATTGCCTTTCTGGGCGGCCCTTACTGCTGCCTTTGTAAGACAGATCGGTACATCGACAACGAGAAGTTTCTCTCCGTCGACAAGCTGTTCATCGCCCGTGCAAAGTACGATTGCGCCATCATTAGGCTTGGTAGCCTTGGCGGTTCCTTTCTTAGCCTCGGCAGCTTCCTTCTTAGCCTCGTCGGCTTCCTTCTTGATTTTTTCAGCTTCTTTTTTTGCCTCGTCAGCTTCCTTCTTGATTTTTTCAGCTTCCTTTTTTGCCTCGTCGGCTTGCTTCTTCGCGGTGGCAGCTTCGTTCTTGGCTTTTGCAGCTTCCTCATTGGCGTCGATTAACTTTTTTGCGGCTTCTTCCGGATCGCATAATTCGATAATTGAGCGAGCCGTTTCCGATTCAAATCCGGCAGATTTGGCATAAGCCATTGCACACAACAAGTCCAGATCTGCATCCGGGTAGTCAGCCTTCATTTTGTTATAGTCGGCATCGATATTGTCCCGTTTAGCCTTCTCTTCTCCCGATATCGTTTTTAAGGCTGACTCAATGTCTTTCGGCGTTGCACCAGCTACTTTAGCGGTGGCGAATATCGTGATAATCGAGGAGTCAACCATCGGGAATTTTCCCGAAAGGGCTGCTGCTTCTGTAGCTATTTCAACTTTGTTAATGCTTGCTACTGTTCCGTCTGTTCCATTATTGTTGTTGTTAAATAATGTATCCTTCATAGTTTTTCTCCATTCCCCCATCTTATAGATGGGCATTATATTTTTGATAAATATATATTCCATCTATATAAACAGGTTTGGAGATTTCTCTCGTCCTGGTAAAGTGCCATAGGCTTGCATAGTCAATAAAAACTCTATACAAACCTGCTTGCATTGTACCATATCTTCTTTAGTTTGTCAATAGTAATTATGGATTTTGGCGGGTTTTTCAAGTAGCTTGGGCGTATTCTTACCTGTTATGGTTTGTTTTTAACTAGTTATGGCTTTTTTACAAAAGTATGTTCTAGTATTAAATATTGGTCGCGGCAGCACAAAAAACACCTAAATTCATAAATTTAGGCGCCTATTATGCTTCTGGTGCGAGTGGAGGTAGTCGAAACCTCATCCCAAGTTTGGAAAACTTGTATACTAACCGCTGTACTACACTCGCAAATTGTTAAATGTGGGGCGGGAAACAGGAATCGAACCTGCGACCTTCTGGACCA
>JAZUJS010000092.1:0-1823 GCA_045642865.1 Candidatus Nanosyncoccus sp. | reverse complement strand
TACCCACGAAGGTGTCTTCGCAGGTGGCGATGCCGTTAGTGGCGCTGCAACTGTTATCTTGGCAATGGGTGCTGGTAAGAAAGCAGCCAAGGCCATTGATGAATACATTAAGGGCTTGCCGAAGAAATAAGTAATCTTTTAATATGTCCAATACAAGAGTCGGCATCCGCCGGCTCTTGTTTTTTTGTTAGGATTGTATTAATACAGGAATCCGAAAAGCCAAAGCGGAATTCGGTTGCCGTGGCCGGTCTCGATGTCGCCGATGGCAAGGTAACTGTCGGGAATGTCTTTTATCTGTTCAAAGGTTTTGCTTCTGCCGCCAATTTCAAACAGATACTTGTGGTTGACTAAGAAATCGCCTTGTTTTGGGTAGTTGACTTCGTTGCCGGCTGCTGCCAATTGGTTGTCGAAGAACACTTCACGGACTGTGCCTGTGTTGTTGCTGGCTGTCAGGGCGAACATCAGGTTTGTGTTGTTCATGAAAATCTTATCGGGCTTGGCAAAATGTTTCGTGCTTTTTGCTTCCGATGAAAGAATGTTTATTAAGGCGGCGCGCTCAAGCAGATAGAGCATCTTTAGCCCTTGATTGCGGTTGGTGTCCAATTGCCCATACAATTCGTTCATATTGGGTGTTTGAGGTTTATGCTCCGCAAGAATCATCATCATGCGTTCCGTTTTCCTTACGGTCTCGTAGGTGACATCTTCTACGGCAGGTAAGTCTTCGTATAATATGGTGCGGATGACGGCTTGCAACCTCTGTTCAAAGCCTGCCTTGTCTCTTTTATAGAAAGGATAATAGCCTGTTTTTAAGTAAGTTTCAAAAAAAGGTAATATCTTTATCTCGTTTGAGATTTCCATGGCGTAACGTTGATGGTTTGCCAGTAAGTCGTCAAGGGCAATGGCTGGCTTGTCAAGAACGTTTTCAAAAGACAGATATTCGCGGAACGACAATCCAGGAAGCGTGTAAACGAGTTGGCGGCGCGAAAGGTCGGCTTCGTTCTGGTCTATTTTCAGCATGGAAGAGCCTGTGTAAACGACATGAAGATCGGGATATTCGTCGGCAATGTTTTTAATCAGGGTTTGCCAATTCTCGTATTTGTGGATTTCGTCGATGAAAAGGTGGGTTCCGCCATGACTGTAGTGGTATTCGACCACTTCGCTAAGCGAGTGCGTCTTGAACCAAAGGTTGTCGAGTGAAATGTACAAAGCGTTTTGAGGGTTGTTCTTGAATTCTTCCTTGATGCGTTGAAGCATCATCGTGGTTTTGCCTGTGCCGCGTGCGCCTTTGATGGCTATCAGCCAGGCCTCCCAAGAGATTTTGTCGTACATGTAGCGGTGAAAGTTTGCCGATGTTTGTGCTACAAGTCTGTTTGATGTGCGGTAAAGTCCTTCTATTGAAACGATTTCCATTGCTATTCAGTATTTTAATTTTCTGCAAAAGTACAAAAAAGTAAATGGAAAGACGAAAAATATCAAAAAAAAAGTAATTGGAAGGACTAAAATTATTGAAAAAACGTAAATGGAAAGACTAAAATTAAAAAATAGCTTTTGACCTTTAGCTTTTGGCTGCTGGCTAACTTATCCATTAATAAAAGAATGTTTCTTGTTTGATGAACTAATGAGCCAGTAGCCAAAAGCTAATAGCACTCTTTCTTGTGCCATAATGTAAGAAGTTCTGTAATTATTCCTTTATCTCCACATAGAAAACCGTCGGGTCGTCATCTTCTTCGAAACTCTCGTCGGTGTAGTATTGACCTGGCTTGTCGTCGTCTTGGAAAAGAATCAAGGTCACTTTTTTGAATGGAATCGGCTGGCCGTTGTTG
>JAZUJS010000091.1:0-1723 GCA_045642865.1 Candidatus Nanosyncoccus sp. | reverse complement strand
CATGTCACGACTATCACTTACAGCAATTGGGAAGAAGGAGAATGGGTGGTGACAAGCCAGACGGTTATAGAATATGAAAACGGCAGAATAGTTTCGACAACTACTTCCGACATTTACCAAACCGGCGAACTGACGCCTTATCTGCACGACGAATACGAATATGATGAAGCCGGAAACCGTTCAGTTGTGAATAATTTCTATTACGAAGAAGGTGAAATGCTGCAAAGCTGCTTCAACGAATGCATCTACGACCTCACGGCAAACAGCGATGAAATCATGGGCTGCAAAGATGTTTGGGACGGAGTGCTTTCCGGTTACTTCACCAATGCCGCTGACCCTGTCACGGGCATCCAGATGGCTAACAAATGGACACAATTCAACAGATTCGAAAATTACGATAGCAGCAGCACGACTATCGACGTCTATTATTCAGCCACAACGGGCATAAACGAAGACGGTGAAGAAATCCGCATCCAAGTTGCAGGTCTCGATGGCAAGGTTTCCATCAAGAGCGACCAGCCTGTTGACGTGAACATCTACGACATGGCAGGCCGCAACGTGGCCAACCGCAGCCAAGTCAGCGAAAGCGAAATCAACCTCACAGCAGGAATCTACGTCGTCAAGGCTGGCGACACCGCAATCAAAGTCGTTGTAAGATAAGACCTTACTGCAACAAAACGCAACAAAAAACGGAGAGGCATTTTGCTTCTCCGTTTTTTGATTTACCTTTCAATCAAATTTCCGGCACAGGTATTTCCGGTATGATATACAGCATATCTCGATTCCTATTTGCTTGATTTTCAGGTTGCAAAAATACATATTTCTTCCGGAAAAGAAATAAAATCGAGAATTATTCCGTGTTTTTTATTCCTAAATCGGGAATTATTCCAGGTTTTTCACTCGTAAAATCGGGAATTATTCCGCATTTTTATGCTTAAAATCAGGAATTATTCCAGCGAATAGCTTTCCTTGAAATAATCTGTTGTGGGAACAACACCAACGACTTCCAGCCACACGTAATTATAGTAGAACAAAGTCACCGCAAGCAAAAGATTGCGGTGACTTTTATCATAATTAAACAACAATCAAATTCGAAGTTTAATTATTGTGCAGAAAATCTTTTAATGATGTCATTTAATTTCTATTGCTTTTGAAAAATCAAAAGAATTCAAACTAACATGTTTGCAATCCTTTTTGGTGATAATGTCAATACTATATTTTTTCTCACCTTCTTTTCCGCATTTTTTCACAAATTCGCATGTAAACTTAATTTCACGTGTTTTTTCAAGATACTCCCAATCTTTTATCTCGTATCTAGCAATAGGGCAGAATTCGACAAGAGATTCACACATATTTTTCGAAGGAGCATCATTATCGAACACAGCCCAATCCGATGGTTTTTTCTGAAAATCGTTTTCTATCACCATTGCTCCCTTCTTTTCTATTTTCTTATTCTGGGAGACCAAAACCATTTTGTCAAAAGCTTTCTTGACAGCAACACTTGAAAGGCTGGCACACAACTGCATCCAATCCGAATTCACCAAACTGTCAAGTGCATTCTTCTTCTCTTCAGTTAGTTCTTTGTATTCATATGACGTATATAAATGACCATTTACATAATCACTAAAATCATAAACATTTGTATATGAAGCTAATTTATTCGAAAGTATCTGATATGCGTTATTTGAAAACTCTTCACGTTTTTTTGCTGCTGCTGATTCTA
>JAZUJS010000090.1:0-28967 GCA_045642865.1 Candidatus Nanosyncoccus sp. | reverse complement strand
CTAAATAGAGGTTTTGCTAGCATTTAAAGGTACATCGCTAGATATCTTCTAGCTATTTTATTATTATATCACACAATAGATTATTTGTCAATATAGCATATACATTTTGACCCCCGTTACAGCAAAAGAACTAGCCTATATCCGTATTTGATTTTATTTGGTTATATGATATAATATAGATATTGTACTTTAATAATTTTTGGGAGGGGTCTACTATATGAAAAATAAAAAAATTAACGGAACTACCATTTTAAAGTTCCTAATAATTTGCAACCTGATATTTCTACTTACGTTATGCTTAACGATATATATCGTTGATAAACGCGCAGAATATCACTTCCAGTTAAATTGTCTTTCATCAACCGAGGACGAAATATTAGAAGAAAACATAAGAGGGCTTCAAGCCCAACTAAAGCAGGCCCTAAGCAAATATAAAGACCTCGATTTGAGCATCCTCGATAAAAACATCGAGGTGCGGCATATTGCAGCCGATAAAGACAATGACAAAGCTGCCGCTTTTTTATTGCCGGGCCATCCGGAGACAATTTTCGTAACAGATGGCTATTATGATATGCCGGAAGAGTTCCATATGTCGGCGCTCTATCACGAGCTCTGTCACTGCGTAATTACACCCGATCTGCGAAATGCGGATTGCTTGATGTATGCCGAGGGTGTTGCAGATTACCTACTATACAAAACCGGAGCGGGGATAAGCAAATACACTGCTTACCCATATTGCCGCGACACGGTTAGTAACCTTTGTACGGTTTTTGGCGAAGAAGAAGTCATAATGGCCATACACAATGAGACAATTAATGAACTCATCGATAGTCGCTTAGGAAAAGGTAAAGGAGATTATATAAATGACCTCCTCGTCAAAATCCAGGACAGCGACGATTTTGAGTTTCGTCTCGAGAAATATCAAGAAATAGAATATTTATTTTTTGATATGATGGGTATCGAACATTAACAAAAAGCGCGGCTTTTGGCCGTGCTTTTTTTATTCTCCGAGCAAGTTTTTGAGCGTTTCGCGTGCCTCAGCTACTGAATGAGTCTCCATTAGCTTAGCCCTAATATCTGATGCGCCCGGAAAATTATTAATATAAATCTTAAAGTAATGTTTTAGCGGCTCATATGGGATTGAGCTCGGATTTTCCCTTTTGCGGGATTTAACATTATATTCCTCATTAAGTTTTTTAATTGTTGCCTCATGCTCCTCCCAATAGCCAAGGTGGGATTTTAGGAGCGCGATCAGCTCATCCTTTGTTGGTTGATGGTCGGTAAAACAGTATGGATTTTGAAAAACGCCACGTCCAATCATAAAACCATCAATTTCGGGATATTTTTCATATAGTGCGAGCGCTTCGGCTTTATTCTTAATATCGCCATTAATAATTAACTTTGTCTCTGGGGAAATTTCGGCGCGTAGCTTTAAGATTTCAGGGATTAGCTCGTAGTGAGCGGCGACCTTAGACATCTCTTTGCGGGTGCGAAGATGAACGGTTAGGGCGGCTGGATGCTCGTTTAGGAGGGTTGGGAGCCAGGTTTTATATTCATCAACGTAAGTAAAACCAAGGCGAGTTTTAATTGAAACTGGCAGATTGGTTGATTCCTTAACTTTGCGGTAACATTCGACGGCAAGTTCAGGCGTTTTAATCATGGCTGCGCCACCGCCAGCCTTGTTGACATGCTTGTCTGGGCAACCAAAATTTAGATCCACACCAGAGAAGCCGAGCGATTCAAGCGCGTGTCCAAGTTCCGAAAAATGATCTGGGTTTTTGCCCCAAATTTGAGCAATAATTGGCTTATCCGACTCGACGACTTCAAGGCGTTCGAGTGCGTTGTGTCGACCTTTTTCAGAGGCAAAACTCGAGACGTTGGTAAATTCGGTATAAAAAAGGTCTGGGCGACCAGCTCTAGCTATTACTCTGCGAAAAGCTACATCCGTCACGCCTTCCATTGGGGCGAGGATGAGAAATGGTTTCGGGAGTTCTTGCCAGATATTCATTTTTATATTATAACACAAAAAAAACGAGGAGCCAAATGACTCCTCTTTGTGTTTCTGGGTGGTTAGGATTAGTAGCAAGCCGAGTATTTTTTAATGGATTTTTCTATTTCTCTTCTGCTATCCATTTCCTGTCCTACAAGTGGAGCGAAAATCTTGCTCACTAATTTCTCGGTGACCCTTTTGCTTGCTGCGCTCTTTATTATATTATATGCGTCAAAAGAGTCTTTGTTACTTAAAAATACTATTACTTTCGGCGAAATAGCCGTGATAAAAGTGCCATTTCCACCGCCTACTGCGTTTTTGGGGACTTTCCCGTTTTTAACGCCTGTTTTAAATCCGGTTTCGGATTTAATGTATTGGTATCCTGTAATGTACATAGCCAACACCTCCATTCTGGCTAAAAAATAGTTGAACCATCAAAATTTGGTCCAACTATTTAATTATAGCATACTTTGACTAAAAAATCAAGTTTTTCCCCGTTTTAGCGTTTCCAACTCTTGCGCTTACCAAAAGTTGGTTTTGCTACTGAAAAGTTAGCAACATTCTTTTGGAAGCTCTTTATCGTGAGCGAAAGAATAAACACTGATGCGACTGCCAGGTCTATGATGCCGATGATAAGCTCATAAGTTGGCAAGTTCCCGAAGGCATTGCGGAGCATTAATGCGATTGGTGCCGTTAGTGGGAAGTATGACATGATATAGGTTGCCACATTCGGATTGTTACCAATGAAGTTGCTCATCATAATTAGTGGGGCAATTATGAAAACTATCGCAATACCGACATAGTTCGAGGCATCGCGCGCGGTTGGAACAAGTGAACCGACAAGTGTACATGCACCAGTAAATAGGAAATACGAAACAAGCAAAAGTGCAATATTTCCAATAATTATTCCTGGATTAATCTCGACGATCGAAAGGATCTGCGCAACAGTTTGATTGTCGCGGAAGATAACCAACGCAGCAATAACTGGAAGTAGGAGAACTGCGATTTGGATAAAACCGAGCGTAATAAGGCTAAGGATTTTACCAATTACGAGTTCCTTGGCTGACAATGAAGTGAGAAGCATTTCAGAAATGCGGTTTTCCTTCTCTTCGACTAGTGCCATAGTTAGGCGGTTGCCAAATACACAAATCAATATATAGAAAATCGCCAAAATCGCAATAGGGACAATTGCGCGGCCAAGAATGTTGACTGATTCTCCTTTTTCATCAAAATCTACAGTTTCGTATTGTAATGTATTTTCAATGATCGAGATTTGGTTTTGGTCGAGCCCCTTGTAGACTTCATATTTCAATGTGTTTGCAAATGGAATTGAATTAAATGAGAACAAACCTGCATCTTCAGCACGGTCATAGATTTTAATCGTGTTCGTTTCAGCTAGATTGGCTGGAACGTGATAGAAAATATCATATTCTTTATTTTTTACACCTTCAATACCAGCTTCAACTGTTCCGGCATCAATGAACATTGCTTTTGATTCGCCAAGAATTCCAGCTTCATCGACAACGGCAATCTTTTTGTCTTCAAAATTTCCACTTTCAATTACAGAATCAACACCGGCACCACTAAGCATTGAAATACCCAAAATTGCGCAGATTGCGAGCGGGAACAAAAGCATCATAACCCAAAAAGATGGTTTTTTGAGCTGACGCGTCATCTCAAATTTATATACTGTACCAATTTTACTCATCTTTGTCTCCTCCATAAACTTCTACGAAAATTTCATCGAGCGACTTGCCGCCGAATTTCTTCTTGATTTCGGAGATTGTTCCATAGGCATGAGCGACGCCGTCTTTCAAAAGAACTGCACGGTCACAAAGACGTTCGACTTCGTCCATGTAGTGAGTAATCATGATAATTGTCGTGCCATCTTCGTGGAGTTCGTCAATAATATTCATCAAAAGTTTGCGGTTGACTGGGTCAAAACCTTTGGTTGGCTCATCCAAAATCAAAAGTTCTGGCTTGTTCATCATGCAAATGCCAAGTTGGACTTTTTGTTGTTGACCAGTGGAGAGCTTTTCGGTTTTTTCGTTCAATTTGTCGCCCAGTCCAACACGATCCAGGTATTTTTTGGACCATTCGCGCGGATCTTTGAGACCTTTGAGTTCACCAAAATAGACCATCGTGTCGATGACGGTTTCTTTTTTATAGAGACCGCGCTCTTCTGGAAGATAGCCAATCGTAATATCTGAAGTCGCAGCATTAAATGGCTTTCCGTTAATTAATAATTCCCCGCTTGTCGGCGTATAAAGACCGAGCAAAGTTCGGATTGTTGTCGTCTTGCCGGAACCGTTCGAACCGAGCAAACCGAAAATTTCGCCCTTCTTAACGTCGAAGCTAAAATCTTTAATGACCGTTTTGCCATTAAAGGACATTTTGAAATTTTTTACCTCGATAATTTTATCCATAACCTAATTATATCATGCTATAATCAGATTGTCTCTAGTCATACTTCGGTCACTGGCATAGAGAAAAGCCAAAAAGTCGTAGGTTCTCGTCATTTAGTCCTGCGACCAGGAGCCAATAAATCAGGCTCACATAAATGACTCTTTAATTAAATTTTAGGAGTCTTTATGAAAAATATTAATCTTAATAACCAAAACGAACGGGTCGAAGTGATGGCACTTTTCGGTTACGAAATGACACCTTGCCAACCGCTTACTTTTAAGCGTCCTGGCGGAATCGAAACCGAAATCACTGACTTGCTCCGCACGCAAATTCGCTTTGCGGGCCAGGCAACTCTCCACATTTTCGATGTTTTGGCTGGACGAGAAAGGATTCGTCTTGAGTTCAACTCAGTCGATCTTTCTTGGCACCTCACACAACAGGCGTAACCGTTAAAAAATTAGCTTCGGGTTTCGGAGCTAATTTTTTTGCATTAATGGAGTGTGATTAAATATGCTTCCTTCTTAGTAGGAAGAATGCGGTAGTGGCACCACCACCCGTAAGTACAATGGCTGAAGTTGCAATAATTGGAGCCACATCAAAACCGCCTTCAGCTTCTACTTCTTCGGTTTCAACTTGATTATCATAAGTGCGGTAGGATGTTTCATTCTTTTTCTTTTCACCCTGCGTGGCAACCTTTTCTTTATTTTTCTCGTCGGTCGTTTTATCTTTTTGCTCTTCTTGATTTGAGGCATCCGAATTACCGTTGCTGTCGCTCGGGAGATTTAGTGTGTGTTCACCGATACGATTTTTTGTATTGGTGGATGGAGCCGGTTTGCGTTCTGGCGGTACGTAATTTGGCTGTTGATTATTAGATGGGGTTGGATCTGGGTCTGGAGTTGGGGTTGGTTCTGGGTCTGGAGTAGGGGTAGGCGTTGGGGTTGGGTCTGGTTCTGGTTCTGGATCCGGAGTAGGGGTTGGCGTTGGGTCTGGAGTTGGCGTTGGTTCTGGATCTGGGGTAGGGGTTGGCGTTGGGTCCGGTTCCGGTTCTGGTTCTGGTTCTGGTTCTAGTGCAGCTTTGACCACTACGCTAACCGAGTCAGAAAGATTGGTATTTACGCCAGTTTCATCAGTAATATCACCAGTCAAATAAACCGTGACAGTGCCGGTACTGGTTGGAGTGCAAGTTTGCGTAAATTTGAGTGGCGCGTTCATGGCATCGTCGCTGGCGTTAGCTTGATTAATGATACAGTCAGAAATTGAGCCAGTCGTGGAAGTATGAATATTCCAGGCGGCAGCCGTAAATTCAACATTGATCGTAAAGATGCTACCGAGCGTAACTTCACTATTTGAAGCCGTAAAGCTAACATTTGCAGCGCTAACCGGAACGACCGATGCAAGTGACAATATGGTAGATGTGACAAGTGATGAAATAATTTTCTTCTTCATAGTCCTCCTTAAATTTTACTTTCCATTCCGAGTAGATAACGACGCATCTTCAACAGGTCGGCCGAGTTAACTACATCGTCGCCAGTTACTTCGGCGGCAGCTTTTTCGACATCACTAAGTTCATTTCCAAGAAGATAGCGACGAGCCGCTAAGAGGTCGGCGGAGTTAATAATGCCATCACCGGAGATGTCGCCAGAAACAGCATTATATAATTCGCCATAAAGTGCACCAGTGCCATCGTAAATTCGAATCGTTGAGCCAGTGCCGATAAGAGCATCGGCAGCAAGTTCGTCTTCGCCTTGATAGATTTTAATTTCACCTTCAAGTCCGAGACTTGCGATATAGTCGGCAACCGTTGTATTGGCGGTAATACCCGAAACGATACGTCCGTCTTCATTATAGGTGTAGCCGTTATCTGGGAAGACGAAGTCTTCCATTGGTGGAACATTTTCGCGTGCGACACGATCGATAGTAGCAATGAATTCGCAACCACTTAATCCAATGGTATTGTTTTCGCAACTCGAAGTAATACTTGCAATCTGATAATCGTAGAAAATTGATTGTGGAAGGTTTAGAGTTGCCGATTCAGTAGAATAGAGCACTTTATTGTTGGAGATAACGAAGTCAAGGCCGTATTTTGCCGTCGTGAACGGACTTGTCCAGGTACCGTACGATGCGTCAGGCAGGACCGTGAAGGTTATTGGCACATCAACGCGTTCCCACTTGAAGTACAAATCCAAACTGTGTGCCGGCATTAAATCGGTGTCAAGATGCCATTCGTTAGTATATTCTGGGTCAGTATAGATACCCGCAAGCGTGTAGCCCAGCGTTGATTTCTCTTCTTCAGTAAAATTATTGATTCTATCATTAACTACTTCGGTGAGATTTGAATCAACTTTGACATAATCGGTATAAGTTTTACCTATCTGACTTGGTAAGATATCGTTAAGTTCCACAAGGTAGTCTAGAAGATAGGACGACCACTTAAGGTAGATTTCAGTATCTTCAGTCATGTTGCCTGGAGTATTTACCGCATTTGAATCAAGGCTAGCACCCTGCAAATAACGACGAGTCTTATTAGTGAATGCGAGTTCTTCTAACAGTGTGTAATTGATGGTCGAGCCGTAAGGAACGGAAACAGTAATTGTTTCATCAAACTCATCATTTGAATGGATAGTAAGATTAATTGTCTTTTCCCATTGGATTTGGATATTCATTTGGCAATCGCCAGTAATCGTATTTCCGCAAGTAGAATCAATAAGGGAAAGCGTATATATATTATTATATGGCTCCCCAGCCGCTTCATAGAAGCCGCCAATTAGCGTATAGCTTGGGCCACTATACTCGTCATCGCCAACCAATAATGAATGTTCGGCTACCGTAATAGTTTCACCATAATAAGTTGTAATATTATTGCTATTTACAATATTGCCCGCTTCATCAAAGAGCTTGAGGCTCATTTCGTATAGGTGTGGGTTGGCAGCATAGTTTGCTGTAATACTACAATCCTCAAGCACAATGCTACCGCATCCATTAGTCCAGCTAGAGAATCTGTATTGGTATTTTTCGCTTGTTTGATCAATAGTTGGATAATAGCGCTCCGTAATGTCACGGGAATAATTGTCTAGTGCTAACGTCGGAGAATAGCCATTATATGCTGATACATACGTTCCATACGGAACCGTGTACTTGTAGACTTCGGTCGTAGTTTCTGAATCGTTGAGGTAAATCGTAACAGTCTTATTAACTGCCTTAAAGTTGGCATAGTAGACTGCATTAGCATAGTAATAATCATCGGTTTTTGTTGGGGTAAATTCAAATTCAGTTGATACTTCTGGGCCGGATTCCCCATAGTAATCTGTAGCTTTCGTCCAGTTTACAAATTCGTAATTTTCGTTTTTAATTTCTGGGACCACTTTTGTTGGTGTGCCAGTAAATGGGTTAAGCTTTTCTTCAGTAATATTAAATCCGATGTTTTCATCATCATATTCTAGATAACCATCAATTCTAGCTTGATATTGAATAGTAGTATCACCAAAGGCTACATTAATAGTCTTGAGTGGTTCCCCTTCATATTCAAGACCAAGCTTCCAAACACCTTCATAAATATTGTTAACATGCACGTTTGTGTCGAGATTATTAACTGAAACATGATTGTCGTCTGGATAAGTAGTGCCAGCCTGATTGGCATCTACCCTAAACATCGAGACGTAAATTGGTTCGCCAGATTTAATATTCCTAGTGTCAGCATGGATTTCGAAATCGTAACTGCCCGTTAATTGATCTGATGGAATAACAATCGTATCATCTGCAACCTTAATTAATGGCTCATCGTATAGATTCTTAGTAAAGACGGAAATACTATCGCGATACATGTAACCCATGCAGGCGCCAGCATCATCATTGTTGCAAGTTTCATCCATGACGGAAACATAAAGATTGAGGTCAGAAACCTGGATGTTTTTGTCGGATAGATCCACTGTATAAACGCCTGGATAATCGGTTTTAATGGTGGTGTAGTAAATCATTACAGCGTTAGCTTCGGTCGTACCAACATAGACGCGCACTTCATAGGTTGTATCAATAGAATCGGAAGTAAATTTGATAGCTTGAACCTTTTCGGCGTGATCATCAAATGAACCAACTTCGTAGAAAGCGCCGCCAGCGATATAGTTGTTGAAAGTAAGGTGATAGTTGTTATCCCAATTACGATTAGCCATACTTGAGATTTCGGTAGTGAAACCAATATTACTATCGAGAGAGTCGTAAGCTAGCCAGACGTAGTCGCGAGTAGTATAGTCACCCCATGAGTTGCGAAGGAGCCAGGCACCTTTACCAGTTACCGTGCCCAAAGCGCCACCTTTACAGGCGCCATAACCATAGTTGTGAACATTCGTATTTGCATATTCCCTAGCTTTACAGTAGTTGTAGGAATATTCATAGTCATCGTCCCAACCAATAATTTGCATAGCGTGACCAGAATCAGCTACACAGTTATCGTCAACGCGGATAATGTATGAATCATCGAGCAAGTTTTCAGCACTACAAGAATCGCTTGGCGATTCGGTACCAACATAGGCACCACCATTTGCAATAATGTTGCTTTTAATTGTGCTTAGATAATCATCGATTAGCGCTTTATCATCTGGATCGGATGGATCATGTTCGCTAATTTCAAATTTTGGCGTTTCAAATGAAGCCTTGGTTTCATAAAGAGATTTTTCGTAGTTTAAGACCTGGTATGGGTAAAGTGGATCCATATCGTCTTCGGTCCAATAAATTTCATCCCAAGGAGCTTTGCTTTCATCAACCAATGAAAGGCCGTTAGACATTAAGTAAGACGAGTAGGTAAAGTTGCCACCATCTCCGAGTTGGCGTAGTTCGGAGACAAGGTTGTGATTGGCATCGTAACTGAAGGTTTCTGGAGTGTTGATGTTTGAGATGTTAAGAATTGCATTGTTTGCCGTGGCGTAATCCATTTGGCGAGTTGAGAAAAGAGTTGGATTCTTGGCATATTCAGCATCGTGGAGAAGGAGATAACTTTCGATTTGCTCGACACTAGCAAAAGCCCAACAAATACCAAGTTCGTCTTGGTCTTTGAGGTCAGTAATATAACTAACGCCGTCGACATCACGGAGATCATAGCTTGATGGCAAAACTTCTGCGCCGGCGCCATCTTCGCTTAGCCCAGTCGCAACGTGGCCACGAGAACCATCGAGGCGCACATAATCAATCAAGTAGGTGTTTGGGACCACGGCAACGTTTTGACGCTCTTCTAGGCTGAGCTCAAGATAGGCGATGTATTCTGGGTTGAGATATGGAACAAAATTTTTCTTGTTCCTCTCGGTCAAGACCACAGTCTCAGTCTCACGATAAACATCGGCAATAAAATCCTTGGCTGCGTCCGGGAGATAGTCATAATACTGCTCTTCAAAAAGCTCCTTCTGTTCCTCAAGTCGAATCTCAGGCTTTTCTTCTGGTTTTTCGTGAATAATTTTCTTTTCTTTTGTGATAACTTTAACGTTACCCTTATTAATGCCATCTTCACGCCCCACCCGAACAGTCGGAGTTTTAGTGATAGTGCGCGTTGATGATACCGCGACAAAACCGATGCAAAAAACAACAGCTATAATCGCTATACAAAATACCGCATTTATAATGCGATCTTTTCTCTTTTCTCGCATTTTTCCTCCACTTCTTACTACGATTTTATTTTAGCAAAACCGGTTTGTCAATATGCTTAAAGTTTATTTTTTGGCCCAAAAAGTGATATAATTACTGATATGAAAATTGCATTATTGGGATACGGAAAAGAAGGCAAAGCTGCCGAAAATTATTTCGCCAAATTTGGCGCCGAATTTGAAATTCTTCAAAATTTCACCTACGACGAGATTGCCGAGCGTGACTTTAGCGACTGTGATTTGGTTTTGCGTAGCCCATCACTCCATCCACACGATGGTTGGACTAGTATGACCCGTTATTTCTTTGCAAAATGCCCTTGCCCAATCATCGGTGTTACTGGCACCAAAGGCAAAGGCACTACCTGTTCGTTTATTCGTTCTATCCTTGAAGCACTTGGCAAAAAAGTACATCTCGTTGGCAATATTGGTATTCCTTCCATCACAATTCTAGATGATTTACAGCCTGACGACGTAGTGGTTTATGAGCTCAGCAGTTTTCAACTTTGGGATATGGAATATTCGCCAAGGGTTGCGGTTGTTGTCACGATTGAGCCGGATCATCTTAATATTCACGATAGCTACGAAGATTACATTGGTGCAAAAATGAATATTGCCCGCCACCAGGGGTCTGCCGACAGCATTGTTTATTATGGTAACAATCCAGAATCCGTCCGTATTGCCGCCGAATCACCGGCCACCAATCGTGTCGCTTATCCGATTGATGTTCCAGCCGATATTCTCGATACTATTACACTTCCTGGCCAACACAACCGCGAAAATGCCATGGCCGCCATCAGTGCCGCCGCTTGCTATATGGGACTTTCAGTTGAAGATTTTATCGAACAATATGCCACGGAAATCAAACAAGGCCTCGCCAATTTCAAGGGCTTGCCTCACCGTACCGAGTTTTTGCGTAATTTAAATGGCGTCGACTACTATGATGACAATTTTTCAACCAACGTTTCTTCAACTCGCGTGGCACTCAAAGCTTTTTCCGATCGTGAGCTCGTAGTTATTATTGGC
This sequence comes from Candidatus Nanosyncoccus sp., assembly GCA_045642865.1. GTDB lineage: Bacteria > Patescibacteriota > Saccharimonadia > Saccharimonadales > Saccharimonadaceae > Nanosyncoccus. Next base: position 17,921 of record JAZUJS010000090.1, on the reverse strand, counting down.
GGCCGCGATAAAACCGCATACGAAGATTTGCCAGAACTTTACGAACTATTATCAACGTCAAATATCAAGAAGATTGTTTTAATGGGTGAATCAGGACACGAACTTGCTAAGCGCTATGACGATTCCCGCTTCATCGTGGTCGAAAGCCTTAAGGAGGCAGTCGAGACCGCGCGCAGTGAGGCCGAAAAACTTTCGAGTGCCATCGTATTAATGAGTCCGTCAGCTGCCAGCTTCGATATGTTTAACGACGTTTACGATCGTGGCGCCCAATTTACCGAGTTAATTAAATCGTTAAAATAAAAAATACCCCCTAGCTTTGCGGTTGGGGGTTATTTTTTTGGAACCGAGATGAGTTTTTGAACGGTGGCTTTTAGAAATTAAGATAAGTCTCAAGATTGGAAATAGTGGCCTTTTCAGCACTAGAGACAGTAACAAGAGCTTTAATGCCAGAGCCAGCAAATTCGCGCGCCAAGGCAATCATCTTGTCTTTTGTGACGGAGGCGATGAGTTTTGGCACATCCTCGTAGCGCTCGATGCTTTCATTAAGGAAATAGTTTTCGGCATAATAATCAGCGATACGCCCAACCGTTTGCGCACCCATTTGGAAACGACCCATAGCATACGAATTGGCCGCCTCGAAATCCTGATCAGAAATTTCGCCATTTAGAGCTTTCATTAACTCGGTTTGAATTAATTTGAAGAGCTCCTCGGCATTTTCGATATTGACTTCGCCGTCAAAATCCCAATAGGAATTATGCGCATTGGAGGATACGGATGAGCCCATGCCGTAGACCAAACCGCGCTTCCTGGCGGCGCCAAAAATTTTGGAATTGGTGGTGCCATTTAGAATATGATTTAGACAGCTCATTGCAAAAACTTCGTCTGGATCGAGATGGCGCGGCGTAATTAATGAGAAGCCAAATGTAATATTCGAAGCGTCTTTACGACGAATCGAAACTGCTTCTGACGAATGCAAATTATCCATCGGAATGGTAAATTTGTAACCATCTTTCAAATTCCATTCCTCGAGCATCTTAATAATTTCATGCTTGCGACTGTGAACTTTGCCAGCAATAATAAATGACATATTTTGCGCAGTATGCGTACGGCGGTAATGCTCGCGAATATCCTTGAGTTCGATGTTGGAAATCGTTTTAATACGCTCGGGCAAATCGAGAATATCCTCACCAACTTCGCGTTGTAAACGTGGCCAAAGCAAACGGAAATAATCGTTCATGTAGCCGGTCAGCTCAGAGCGAACATTGCCTTTTTCGGCTTTTAGTTCTTCTTCATTGAAGCGTGGCTCGCAGATTGACAGGCGCTGGAGCTCCATGATGCGATCCCATTCAAAATCAGCACATTCAGTTTCATAGCAGACGGAAATATCTGACGTCCAGGCGTTATGGTAGGCACCGTTTTTGGTAAATTCGGCCTCAAAAGCTTGTTCGTCTTTATACTTCGCGTTCGCACCAAAAGCAAGATGCTCCACGATGTGCGGGATTTCGTAAACTTCTGGGCTCTTAGCGTAGCGCATGCCAGCGCGGAATTGAATGCGCGTAGTCATCACGCTGGCGCCTGGAATATCAATTAGAAGTCCCTTGGCGCCGTTCTTAAGAGTGATTTCTTCAACAGAATGTTTCATATGACATGGGTAAACTTGACTTTTTATTATGCTTATGCTATAATTAGAAGATAGGGTCTTTTAGCGACGACCTTTCTTCTTGTTTTGGCGTGCCTGTTTTTTCTTCTTCTTGGCAACATTCTTGCGAGAAGTTTTTGGCGCATTGGCGGTAGTTTTGGTGCCAGATGATTTCTTAAATTCGGAATCGAGATTCTTGTCGCCTTTACTGATTTCGTTCACGCCTTTTTCGGTAGAAGATTCAGCCATCTTGGTAAGTTCAGTATCGTATTCTTCCCCATCGATAACTTCGGTTTCGCGAGCTTCGGCTGGAGTAATGGAGAGCAAAATCTTCAAAACTTCCTCACGAAGGCTGCGTTGCAAACCGTCGAAGAGTTTTTGTGATTCGGAACGGTATTCAACGAGTGGATCGCGCTGGCCAACTGAACGCCAGTGAATACCCTCACGGAGATGTTGCATATTTTCAAGGTGTTGCATCCATAGGGTGTCGAGCACTTTGAGATAGACTTCACGCTCAACTTTGCGCATAATCTCTTCGCCGAATTCAATTTCTTTATTATGGTAAGATTCTTCGACGGCAGTGAGAGCCAATTTGGCACGCTCTTTATCCTTGCGCATGAGACCGATTTCGTGAATCAAATCTTCATCGAAGTCAAAGACAGCCTTAAATTCTTCGTCAAAGTTTTTGTTGATGCGGCTAGAAACTTCGGTGAGCATGGCGGTTTCATCGCGCATTAAGCGCTTGATTTCACTATAGATATCGGCACCTTCGAGAATCTTGCGGCGAATCATATAGACAACTTTGCGGTGACGGTTAATCACATTATCATATTGAACGACGTTTTTGCGAGAGTCAAAGTTAAAGCCTTCGACACGCTTTTGGGCACCTTCAAGCATCTTCGAAATCATACGGTTCTGAATTGGGGTGTTTTCATCGACACCGAGACGAGTCATCATAATCTTGATGCGGTCGCCTTGGAAGATGCGCATTAAATCATCTTCGCAAGATACGAAGAATTGGGTAGTACCAGGATCACCCTGACGACCACCACGACCACGAAGCTGATTGTCGACGCGGCGCGAATCATGGCGCTCGGAGCCAATCACGACGAGACCGCCGAGTTCTTTGACGCCTTCGCCAAGCTTAATATCGGTACCACGACCAGCCATGTTGGTAGCAAGAGTAATTGCGCCTTTTTCGCCAGCTTTGGCAATAATAGCAGCTTCACGTTCGTTGTTTTTAGCATTTAGGATTTCATATGGGATATGTTCACCATCAAGATAGCGAGCGATTTCTTCATTGTTGGCGATTGAGCCGGAACCAACGAGGACCGGTTGACCTTTGGCGTGGTATTTTTTAATTTCGTCCGCAATGGCACGAAGTTTGCCGGCCTTGGTCTTGTAAATCAAATCATCTTTATCGATACGAGCAATTGGACGGTTGGATGGGATTTGAATCACATCAAGAGCATAAATCTGCTGGAATTCTTCGGCTTCAGTAAAGGCGGTACCAGTCATACCAGAGAGTTTGCGATAGAGACGGAAGAAGTTCTGGAACGAAATCGTGGCAAGAGTCATTGATTCTTCTTTAACTACGACGCCTTCCTTAGCTTCGATCGCCTGATGTAGGCCTTCGTTGTAGCGGCGGCCTTGCATGAGACGACCAGTGTGTTCATCGACAATAATTACTTCGCCAGAATTGGTTACAACGTAATCCTTATCACGCTTAAAGACAACCTCGGCACGGAGAGCCTGCTCCATATGATAAACGAGGCGGGTATTCTTGGTAGAGTAAAGATTTTCAACACCAAGGATGCCTTGGACTTTCTCGATACCTTTATCACTCAAAGTGACGGAACGGTGCTTTTCGTCGTAAACATAATCATCCTCGGTGAGACGATTGGCGATTTTGGCAAATTGGTAGTATGAATCAGGATTATCACCAGCTGGAGCAGAGATGATGAGCGGCGTACGAGCTTCATCGATCAAGATTGAGTCGACCTCATCTACGATTGCAAAGTTCAATTCGCGTTGGCGGAGATATCGAACCTCGGCGGTCATATTATCACGCAAATAGTCGAAACCAAATTCATTGTTGGTGCCGTAGGTGATATCAGCATTATAAGCTTCCTTGCGAGTGGCTGGCTTCAAATGACGGAAGCGCTCATCGTCGTGTTCTTCGTTTTCATATTCTTTATCGTAAACGAAGGATGCATTATTAATAATGACACCGACGGACATGCCGAGAAAATCATAAACTGGGCCATTCCAACCAGCATCACGCTGAGCGAGGTAATCGTTGACTGTAACAACGTGAACGCCGCGACCAGTAAGAGCATTAAGGTAGGCTGGAAGCATGGCGACGAGGGTTTTACCTTCACCAGTTTTCATTTCAGCAACGTTGCCTTCATGTAGAGCAATACCACCGATTAACTGAACATCAAATGGACGAAGACCAAGTTTGCGCTTAGCGGCTTCACGGACAACGGCGAAAGCATCTGCGAGCACTGCTTCGAGCGCCTTGGCGTCATTATCAATTTTCTTGTCGGCTTTTTTGGCTTTTTTGGAGGTTTTTTGTTCTTTTTTGGAGGCTTTAGCTTTGACTGATTCGGCAAGAGATTTTTTGAGCATTTTGTCGATTTTCTTGCGCAAGACTTCCGTTTGTCCCGCCAATTCTTCGTCGGACATTGCTTCATATTTGGATTCGAGCCCATTGATTTCTTGAGCCTTCTTCCACATACGTTTTAGGATTTTCTTTTGAGCATCACCAAAAATTCCCTGCAAAAACTTGGTCATTGCAGTTTTGTCAGCAAGCTTATCGGTCGGTTTCTTCTCTTTGACCGCTTTTACTTTTTTGACTTTTTCGGATTTAACTTTTTTCTCCACCTCGGATTTTGGCTTATCAGTTTTCTTAGCCATAGACAATTAGACCTCCACGGAAATTATTATTCTTCCCCCTATTCTAGCATATTATTTTCTCTTGATAAAGAGATTCTTGAGTGATTTTTTCTTAAGATGTGGGGTTTGATCAAGCTTGAAGCGGCGGATTTGCCCCGTTAACTTCGCTTCGATAAGGTCAATACCAGCAAAAACATTGGAACATTCATCACGTGCAGCAATGACTTTGCCGCCAGGAATATCCATAGCGACGGAAATTTCATATTTCTCACCGTGAGCGCGTTCGATTTCGGAAACCATAATATTTACAACGACATCTTTTTTGGTGCCACGTGGTAAATAACGATCCAATTTGCCGATACGCTTTTCGGCATATTTGCGGAATGCGTCGTCGACTTTAAAATTGTTACCACCAACTTCGATTTTTTCAATCATATTAGATTTCCTCCTTGTTATTTAGATATGGTTTCAATGCTTCTGGAACTTTCATCTTGCCATCTTTGGTTGCATAATTTTCGATCACGGCAACCATGGTACGAGCGAGCGAAATGGCGGTGCCGTTCAAGGTGTGGACGGTTTCGATGTTGCCATTTTCGCGGCGAACGCGAACGTTGAGGTTGCGAGCCTGAAAATCGGTACAGTTAGAGCAGCTCGTAATCTCACGATAGGTTTGATCAATTGGCGACCAGTATTCAATATCGTATTTTTTGGCGGCTGGGAAGCCGAGGTCGCCAGCAGCAATATTAATGACGCGATATGGAATACCAAGCTCTTGCCAGATTTCTTCCTCGATGCCACGAATCATCTCGTGAATTTCTTTTGACTTCTCAGGAACACAGAAAGCGTACATTTCGAGCTTGTTGAATTGGTGCACACGGAAAAGACCGCGGGTGTGCTTGCCAGCAGAGCCAGCTTCCTTGCGGAAACAGGCCGAAAGGCCGGCGTAAAAGAGTGGAAGATCTTTTTCTTCCAAGATTTCATCCATGTGGTAGCCAGTTAAGGCAATTTCGGCCGTAGCGATTAGGGCAAGGTCTTCGCCATCAATAAAGTATTCATCGGATTGTTCTGAAGTGCGTGGACAGAAGCCGGTGCCTTCGAGAACTTTCGAGGAGACAAGATCAGGAACGGTAATAAAATGAAAGCCTTTAGAGACAACTTTATTGATACCGTATTGAATTAATGCGTTCTCAAGCAAAGCTAGTTCATCTTTGAGGTAGTAGAATTTATTGCCAGCAACCTTGGCGCCGCGCTCAAAATCAACCCATCCGCGAGACGTAGCGTAGTCGAGATGATCAACACCTTCTTCGGCTGACTTTTTGCCGCCCCAAGAGGCGACCTCGACACTACACTCTTCACCACCTAATGGCACATCCTCGAAAATAATATTTGGGATGGTCTTAGTAGCGGCCTTTAGCTCGGTTTCGGCGCTCGTTAGTTTTTCTTCAAGAACAGCTAGTTTCTCTTTGACGGATTTGCCTTCTTCGATTAGTTTCGGATCTGGCTTGCCACCCTTCATCTTGGCAGCAATCTCATTGCGTTCGCGACGAAGAGCTTCGACTTCTTGCAGTACGGACTTACGGTCGTCATCCAGCTTTAAAATATCTTTTATATTGATTTTATAACCTTTTTCTTTGGCGGATTTCTCAACCAAATCAAGGTTTGCACGGATGAAATTAATATCTAACATAATACTTTTATTATAGCATAGATTGGTAAAGGCGTTCCCAATCTTTTAGGTCGAGATCAGCCGGGCGGGCGTTTTCATTAAGCTCTAATTTGGCGAGAATCGCTCGGATTTCTTCCTTAGATTTCGGGCCGGCGAGGTTGGCCGTCAATTTCTTGCGCGGAGATGAAAAACCTTTCTTGATTAATTTGAAGACTTCATCTGCAATAACTTGTGGTTTTGGTGTCAAAATAATCACTTCGCTATCCACTTTCGGCGGTGGGGTGAATTCTTCTTTCTTGACAATCGGACCAAGCTCAACGTTGGCATGGTTATGTACGAATAGTGACAAAACTGAGTACCCATCCTCCGCCGCAATGCGCTCCGCAACCTCTTTTTGAATTAAAAGCGAAATTTGGCGCGGCTGATTCTTGGCGGTCAAAAGCTTCTCGATGATCGGACTAGTAATATAGTAAGGAATATTGCCGGCGACAGAGTAGTTTCTTGGCATTTTGTCGAGATCGAATTTCAAAAAGTCAGCATTAATCACCTCGAGGTTCTTACCCGGGAAGGAATTTGGCAAGTTGTGAGCCAGATTAGCGTCAAATTCAACCGCCGTAACTTTCTTGAAGCGTTTTAAGAGCGAGCTCGTGAGCGTGCCGAGGCCTGGGCCGATTTCGAGACACTCCTCTACCCCTTCAGCGACAGCGAAGTCCGCAATGTCATCTAGAATCATGCGATTTTTAAGCCAGTGTTGGCCGAGTGATTTGTTATTTTTAATAGCCATTTCTTTTTGTCCAATCTGTTGCTAAATCAAATTGCTCCGGGTTACTCAAAGCAAAAGTGCCCGTATCATAAACTTTTCCCTGACCGAGTGAGGTCTCTACTACCGAGCAACGCGGATAAAGACTCAATTCGGCCGCCACCAAAACATATCCATCATCATCAATTTTAACACCATCGTCGCGCACAGAGTAATGCCCGCTATGATTACAGCCAGCCCATCCCTTAGCCAGCCTCATCACGCCCGACATATCTAGATCATAATAAGTCTCTTGGCGTTCAACTTTGGTTCCATCCGGCTTGGTAACAGTGTAATAATTTCGCCCCATCGAGGCAGTGAGCGGATGTTTTTCGATAGCCGTGACACCAACCGCCGTAATGCGATCTACTGGCGCTTTCACAATTTCTTCAGAGATAAGCTCGCGTGAGACCTCTTTATTATTTAAATACTCAACATTATAAATTACCTGTTTGCGCCCCACTTCACCAATTTGATCCAGCCTAGATTCACCCGGATTAAGGTTGTAATCCTTAACCGTGCGCTCGACAAACGGAATTTCCTCTTCAACCGTGACCGTGCGACCACCATTACGCGTAATCTCATACGCCACCGCTACGCCGGCTTCGAGAAAATTAGTATTCGGAATCATTTCAATAGTGTCACCGTCGTAAATTGTTAGGCCGGCACTATTCGCAACTGTGCGGGGGTCATAGCTCGCCGTCATGGTGTATTTTTTAATGTTTCCATCCGTCACGATGACCGGATGAGAACGGTAAATATTGATGTAGAAATGATCAGCATTCACCATGGTGTCGAGACTTGGCTCGATAATGTCAGCCGAATTAAGCGAAATATTAACCTTTTTAATGATTTCGCCGACGGTTTGCGGTGCGCTGCGGACGATTTTTTCTTCTCCGTTATCATAGATAGTGACAAAATAGGCATCTTTGGTCTGAATAATCATCGAATCTTCACTTTCAGCGTAAGTGTTGGGACGGACAGAGGCGAGACTAACAAAAAGCAAACTCACGGAGAGAGTAGCTAATGAAATTAGGGCGTAATCGAGCTTTTTTGAGAGTCTCATACAGGTTTATTATATACCAAAAAACTACACTTCTGGTGTAGTTTCTATTTCTTTATCAATTCTAGGCGGACCCAATTAAATGGTTTGCTCACACACTTCCACCCACTTGAATTTGGGTATCTCTCAACTTTACCCAAGTTCTGATTCTATTTTAGCATAGGCATCATCCATGTCAACCTTGATTTTTGTTATTTTTTGTGTTGTAGTTTATGCTTACTTTAACAGGGGTAGGTTGGTCTATTACTATTGACTTTTTTGCGTTTCTGTGCTATAATAAAGAGATAGGGTATTCGCCAAACTTGTGATAAAATAAAAACATAAACGTGGAGGAACAATGAAAAAACCGAACATCGCCAAATGGCTCGATGGCTTCGTTTTAGCCCTTAAGGGCATCGGCCTGGCAACGCGCGAGCTGCGCTTTTGGATTGCATTCGTAATCACTTTCCTATTCTTTGGGTTACTAATGAATTTGCTTTCGAGTGGCTTCGCCAAATTCGAGCTTATGAGTTCGTTCCCTATAGCTATGCAGATTATTGGTGATAGTTTTTTGCGCATTTTTGGCGTCAATCAAATTTTCCTCGAATGGCTTCCGATTTTCGCGATCGCCACACTTCAGGGCATTCTGATCGGTTTGATTGTTGTTCTCTGGAAAAAGAAGAAAGAAAATAACGCTGCAAATCTCGAAAAAGCCGGCATCATTACGGGGCTAATCGCGCTCGGAGCAGGTTGTCCAACTTGCGGAACAACCCTTTTGACGCCGATTATTGGCGCCATCTTCTCGACGGGCGGGTTGGCCATTACGGGTACAATTTCGACCATTATTACAATTCTGGCCGTTATAATCGCAATTCTGTCGCTAAGGCGCCTCGGAGAAGAAACCTATGTTATAATTATTAACGAAAGATACATGAAGAAAAAGGAGGGAAAAAGTGAACAGTAAAATTGCTGGACGTGTTACCGTAATTGCCATTTTTGCTCTAGTTGCGATTTGCGGAATCTTCAGTGCAACCAAAAAAGTCCCACTATCTGATAAGGTTTGGGACGAACGCACCACGGTTGGCTCCATGGAGGCCGAAAACTACTTCATTATTTATACCGATTTAATGTGCCCTTATTGTGTCGCTTTTGAAAACGCTATCCTCGAGCATGAAGAAGAATTTAAAGATTACATCGCCGAAAACGACATCTTAGTCGAAGTAAAAGTATCTGATTTCTTATTCGAGTATGGCGAATCGAAACCAATCAACTCGCGCTATTCTGCCGAAGCAACTTTCTGCGCTCGCAATGAGGATAAGTTCTGGGATTATTACAGCCACACAATCAAGACAATCTGGAAAGATTACTTTGGTGCCAGCGGAAAATCCGCCTTCACAGCCATGAATAAGCTCGACAAGAACTACTGGATTGGCCTTGGCAAAGAGGTCGGCTTGGGTGATTCCTTCGCATCTTGCGTCGAAAACGATGAAACCCTCGACGATGTTATAGCTTCTGCGCGTAAGACTCTCGAGCAAATCGACGGTGGCATGCCATACTTCAAGTTTAATAAATATTCCTTCTCCGGCTTCGATTTGAGCTGGGGCTGGGACTACGTCAAACTTTACTTCCAGAAGGGTCTCGACAACAAATAAATCCATCAATCAAAAAAGAGAACTCTCACGTAGTTCTCTTTTTTTAGGCTTGCTCTGGCTCTTCAATAATGCGCTTAGCTTCGAAGAGAACGGTTGGAACGGCCGGTGGCGGCGTAAAATCGGTTGGTTTAAGCGGATAACGGATTTTGGTTTGATAACTCTGAATTAACTCCTGCCCCAACTGCGAAGTATAATGGCGATCCGTATTAAGAAGCTTGAGCGCAAATTGTTTTTGCAAGATTAAATAGAGAGATTTTGGCGGATTTTTTGCCTCAATAAGTTTATGTACAATTTCAGAGCTAAGATGGAATGGTGGATTACTAAAAACCTTATATTCCTCGGTCGGGAGCTCATATTTCATAAAATCCTGCTCGACAACTTCCACATTTTCAATATTATGACGCGCAAGGTTCTCGCGGAGCTTTTTGGCCGTCACGGAGTCTGGCTCGATAGCAATGACTTTGCTGACGCGATGCGCAAGAGCGCTCGTAATTACACCCGATCCGGCTCCAATTTCGACTACCAAATCGCGCTTTTTAAGGTTAGAATGCCCAATCAACATCAACGCCAAGCGCGGCGAGCGCAAGAAATGCTGAGAAAGATTGGGATTACGCATATTTAAAACTCGAGTTCAAAGACGTCGCCGGTCTGGAAATCTTTAGCCTTAATTTGCTCAGTGCGAACTTCATCTTCGCCAATTACAATGCCACAGCGAGCAATTTTGGAAGCATAGGTCATTTTATCACCCAAGCGCTTGTCCGTAAGAACAATGTCAACCTTGTTGCCGCTATCGCGCAAGCGTTTAGCAATCTTTAGACAATAGGCCAATTCATTCTCAGAAATTGGGATAATTTCAAAATCGATTGGCTTCTCAGCATGTTTCTCGAGCATGTCTTTTTCATTAAAGATAGAAAATAGACGCGTTAAGCCAATTGAGCCGCCAACACCAGGCAAAGCCTGATCGGTAAAGTTGCTAGCCAAGTTTTCGTAGCGGCCGCCACCACAAACTGAGCCGATTTCGCGGTGTTCTGGCAAATTAAACTCAAAGACGGTACCAGTGTAGTAATCTAGGCCGCGCACAATTTTGAGATCGGCCGTAATCGAATCGGCGAGACCTTGCATTTCGAGCAAGCCCAAGACTTGGTTGAGCTCATTAACACCAGTTTCAAAAGTTTCATCCTGAATGCTAAGTGCATAGAGACTGGCAATAACCGTCTCGCGCGAGCCGTGAATATTCATAAATTGAACGAGTCGATCGATTTTTTCTTCACTAATGTTGCCAGCTGCTAGATTTTCGCGGGTTTCACCCAAAGAAACCTTCTCGGCGTGATCAATAACATTAAAGACAAGGTCAGACTGAGCGGTTAGGTCAAGGGCAGCAAGAAAACCAGAGAGGATTTTGCGGTTGCTAATTCGCGCAAGTACTGGAGTATTGAGTTCAAATTTGGCAAATGCGTCAAGCAGGGTCGAAATGACATCGGCATCATAATTCAGTGGCAAGGTTCCACGGCCGATAATATCGACGTCACACTGGTAAAATTCGCGAAAACGACCCTTTTGGGCACGTTCGCCACGAAAATTACGACCAATTTGCGTAGCCTTAAATGGAAAAGTCAAATCGTTTTCGTGTTCTACTACATAGCGGGCGAGTGGTACGGTATGATCAAAACGCAAAGCCTCGTCAGCCTCATCGGCGGTTTCGGCGGTTTTGTAAACCTTATAGACCTGCTTTTCGGTGTCACCACCAGCCTTTGCGAAAAGGATTTCGGCACGATCGATTGTTGGCGTTTCAATGCTCAAAAAGCCATGAGCATGATATACCTCGCCAATTTTTTCTTTAAGGTTGTTAAAGGTAGCCTGAGCTTCTGGGAGAAGTTCTTGCATACCGGAAATTGGAGAAGTATTAATTTTTTTCATAGTAATATTATTATATCATAATTATGCGTGGGGGACAAAAAATGAGGGTGGGGATGGTGGGGGTGAGGACGCTGGGAATGGTGAGGACGCTGACGCTAGCTCACTGGCGTCGTTTCAAAAAAAGAAAAAAACGGGGAAAATGCTTCGCATTTTTCCCTCTTTTTTTGAAGCAAAAAGCAAAAACGAAAAAGCAAGCTTTTTGTTTTTGCTTTTTTGCTTCAAAAAAGAAGACTTTCGTCTTCTTTTTTTCTTTTTTATTCACTTCCTTGGTGAGTCGGGAGGGGCTTGAACCCTCGACACCGGGCTTAAAAGGCCCGTGCTCTAACCAACTGAGCTACCGACCCATATGGTTGTGAATGTGGTGGGCGATAGAGGAGTCGAACCCTGTTTGCGTAAGCTCCAGAGGTTCCCAACTAGATAAACTCCAGTATTGTCCTATGTATGGTGGGCGATAGAGGAGTCGAACCTCTGACCTCGTCTACGTCAAAGACGCGCTCTAGCCAACTGAGCTAACCGCCCATATTTTTAATGTTACCCCTATCTTCTTATTATATCACAGATAGGCGTTTTTGTAAAGGTCCACATCTTCTATCAGACGTGGTGGTTCCGCTCACGTAGTGATGGAACCCACTTTTTTGACGCGAACAGTTTACTGCGAGCGTCATATAATGTGGTGGTTCCGACTGGACTTGAACCAGTGACACGCGGCTCTTCAGGCCGCTGCTCTACCAACTGAGCTACAGAACCATACAGTGATTATATCACATAAATCAAAAAAATGGAACCAAATCGCCGCAGAAAATAATTTTGCCCAGGATTTGGTCCCAAATTTGATTACAAATTTAATTACTTCTTGATGCGTTGTTCCCAGATTTTGCGCACACCTTTAAGGGAAAGTGTGGAAAGCGTAAAGCCGATTACTGGGACGAGTGACGACAAGAATACGTTCGTATTGTTGGCGATTGCTAGCGAGTAGCTAATTACAACGATATACGTCAAGACACAGATGCAAAGACGACGCGTCCAGGATGTTTCCCATTTTTTGTCGAGTTCGACGCGCGCGTTGCGCTGTTTGATTTTTTCGATTTCCTTTTGTAATTCTTTATTGTCCATCTTTTACTCCTACTTCGATTTCTTCGAAACGATATTTTTGCTTAACGTCTGGATATTTGACATGGTCGACTTCAGAGGCGAACTCATCGAGATTGCGCGCCCATTTGGCGCGTTCCCCATAAAGTGCCTGATAGATGACGATTTTCTGGATTTCGTCGTCGCGATTTGTATTGGAATCATTCACGATATCAAGCACAATATAGAGACCACCTTTAAAATGACGATATGTTTGACCCGGAAGGATCTGACGCGCCATTTTATTTCTTTCCACAGACTACGTTGTTAGCGTGGACCCAGCCGTCAACGGAGCCACCATCAAGGTATTCACCGGTAGTTGGGGCAATGCGTACAATGCCGCCTTTTTGAACGAAGGTTTCGAGTGGGTCGGTTGCCATATATTCCTGATCGGAGACGCCAAAATCATGTGAGTGAACATAGTCGATCATTTCTTTCATGAGCGCTGGAGACATAATGAATTTACTGACATGGACTAGGTTAGAAGTCACATCTTCGAGGGCTGGTTTTTCGACGATTTTCTTCAAAATACCATTCTCAGAGGTGATTTCACCATATTTGGTAACTTCTTCTTTTGGAACCTCGACACCCAAGATTACGGAGTCGGTTGGATCTTGCATGGCTTTAAGCAAGGATTCGGCGGCAGATTCACCATCTGGATTCCAGATAAAGTCGTCACCAAAGAAGACGAAGACTGGCTCGTTAAGACTATATTCCTCAGCCACCATAGCGATTGGAATAGCGGTGCCATATTTGCCGGATGGATCCTGAACGGTGTAGTGAATCGTTACGTCGTCCGGAAGAGTCTTGGCAAGTGCGAGACGATCAGATTTGCCACGCTCGATAAGATAGTTGTTGAGTGCTGCGTTGTCACGATAGAATTCGCGGACTTGGCACGGTTCAGTGTTAGAAATGACCATGTAAATATCTTTTACGCCGGCCTTGATGAGCTCTTGAACCGAGTAGTCAACAAGTGGGCGGTTGCCAACTGGCAGCATTGATTTTTCGATAATTTTGGTAATTGGTAAGCGGCGAGTTCCCCATCCTGCAACAGGGATGATTGCCTTGGTAATAGTAGTCATAATAACCTTTATTTTAGCACTATCAGTGAATCTTGCCAAACATTTGGATAATCGTCTTGACCGAGCAAAAGAGAGAGAGTTGCTGCAATGTTGGCGAGGCCTGGATTCTTGACGGCTTCATTAACTATATATTTGTCACGATTTTCGGTGTTATCACAGATAACAAATGGGACTTTGTTGGTAGTGTGAGAGGTTTTTGGAACGCCATTTTCATCGATTAATTCTTCGGCATTGCCGTGATCGGCGGTAATTACGAGGCAGCCACCTAGCTCGTCAACTTTTTTCGCGAGGCGCGCAAGTGACAAATCTACGGCGTCGACCGCCAAAATCGTCGGCTCGATTTCGCCAAAATGACCAACCATATCTCCATTCGGATAATTTACGCGCAAGAATTGATATTTGTCGAGATTTTCGATTAGCTGGTCGGTAATTTCAGCCGATTTCATCCATGGACAAGTATCGAACGACTCTTTATTGGACGGAATTTCAACATTCATCTCGAGTGGAGATTTTTCGTTGCTATTTCCATTAAAGTAATAAGTGATATGACCAAATTTAACAGTTTCCGAGATTGCATACTCGGTAATTCCCTTGCTATTCAAGAATTCGTTTAGCGGATGTGTGATGTAGTTTGGCTTAATAAGTTGATTTTTGGGAATATGTTCGTCAGCGTTATATTCGGTAAGACCAGCAAAGAAAACATCATCAGCAATATATGAATTGCCACGATTGAATTTCGAAAAGTCGCGTTCGTCAAAGGCGCGCGCAATTTCGATGGCTCGGTCGGCGCGAAAATCAGTATAGATAAAGGCATCACCTTTTTCAACCTTGCCAATTGGCTCGTCATGCTCATCTACCACGACAAAGTCTGGCAAATTTTGGTCCTGAATTTCTGGATCAATGGCGCGAAAATGCTCAATGGCCTCGGCCGCGGAACGGAATTTATTCTGCGAAAGACCATGCACCATCATATTCCAGCCGCGCTCCACCATATCCCAATCGTTTTCGTAACGATCGGCAGTTGTCGTCATGCGGCCACCGCCCGAGGCAATTTTGATGTCTGCGTCAGAAAATTTCTGCGCAAATTCTTCAATACGGTGAATATATTTTGGCTCAGACTGAGGTGGCACATCGCGGCCATCAAATAGTGGATGGATACGAATGCGACGTACGCCCTCTTCGTAAGCCTTCTCAATCATCGCTTCAAGATAATTAATGTCGCCATGAACCGCACCGTCGGAAAAAATGCCAGAAAAATGGAGCGTGTGGACAACTTCGTCAGATAAAGAATCTTCCTTGTCAAGATTTTCGGGACCGACCACCTTGCTGATAGCTTTTTTCCAAGCTGCAGATTGCCAAATGTCGCCACTATCGAAGGCGTCTTTGATTTGGGCGATGCCCTGCTTGATGACTTGACCACACCCCATCGTATTGTGTCCAACCTCGGAATTACCCATTACTCCAGGCAACAAGCCAACCGCCTCGCCGGACGCATTCAAGGAAAGATGTAAGTGATTTTTAATACTGGCAGCCAAAAACGGCGTGCGGGCCTTCGCAACGGCATTTCCTGGCGTATCGGCAGCTAAGCCAACTCCATCCATTACGACAAACACCACTGGCCCTTTATAATTCAACTTATTCATAAGCTTATTATAGCATAAAAACCCCAGCATGATGCTGGGGGATATATTAGCCTCACCAAATACGTGAGGAATTAGTCATCCCGCGCCCATAGGTTAGTCGGCAAGCTTCTTGAATTCTTCGACTGTACCGAAGAAGATATCCTCGTCGATACCTTTCTCACAGCCCTTGAACTCAAGGCCCCCATTCGAGGTCTGCACAATGCTTGCCTCACCCCACTTAGTATTAGTGTCAGCTGTGACTTGCTCCGCATTCCATTTCGCGAACCACAACTTGTTGCCGTTGCCTATGATCTGGCTATAATCGCCGGAGTTGTAGGCGTTCTGATTCATGTAAACTAGTGGAGCTTTGCCAGAAGCCTCTTCGTACGCCTTCAAAAATGCGTACAAATGTTCCGTGTCTGAAGTTTTAACACGGTTCGTATTGCCCACCGCTTCCCAGTCCACAATTGGAATAAGCCCAGCATTGAGGTACTCTTTCGTTGCCGCATAGGCCGATTTGGCCTGCACAACAGGATCCTGGTCCGCATAGTTATATACAAACATATAGAATCCTCCGGGTATACCGGATTTTTTTAAATACTCAAAATTTTTCTGGGCCAGATCATCTGGAACTGTTTTTCTATCCTGAGTGACCGCCCTAAAGATGACAAAGTCGGGTGGTTCTATGCCCCCTTTAATCATCTCGCCAATGTCAATTTTATTAAATTGGCTTATGTCTATACCATTCAGCATGGTCTTTTCATCAGCCAGCACGACAGTCTCTTCAATGCCTTTATAAATGACAGCATTGTCCTCGTCGAGCCAGAAAATGCCCTCCTCGGATAGATTGTCTGATTCGATACCTATGACTCCGTCTTGCCTTATATAAACATTTTCCCAAGGTATTTTATTCTCGTCAATAGGTTTTGGAATACCGGAATTATCCTCAACCAATAACTTGGTTGCGACATATTTTCTGGTTAGACATTTGGTGATATCTTCCATTTTGACATAAAGGCAGGTTTCAGCCTCGTTGCCATATTTGAACGATACATAGACTACTCCATCATTATTAATAATCTCACTATTTTCTTTATCCGTAATGATGAAGTTTTCATGAATAGTAAAAATAACTCTGCCCTCCTCATTATAGATGATGGTGCCTTTAGGAATAGTGTCGTACTCGCCGAGCGAGAGATGCTCGGACGGTGAACATCCCCCCAGCAGGATGAATATTGCTATCAACAATAAATATTTGCGCATTTCATATTTCCTCCCTTTCACTCATAATGATCTATATAAAACCCACAAGGATCACGGGTGTTATTGTAAAGAACTCTTTCTTTTGAAGCTTTTATATTATATCAATTTTTTTACATTTGTCAAATATACCCCCCCGTATCAGCGCTCCGCTAGTAAAAAATGTGCTATAATTTAAGTGCTGCCCGAATGGCGGAATTGGTAGACGCGCTAGCTTCAGGTGCTAGTGTCTTCGGATGTGCAGGTTCAAATCCTGTTTCGGGCACCAAGCGAAGCGAGCAAACAAAAAAGCTTGCTTTTTTTGTTTCGAGCGAGCGCAGGTGCCCTAGCTGGCCGCAGGCCAGCGTCGCACCAAGCGAAGCGAGTGAATAAAAAAAGAGTTCACTCTTTTTTGTTTCGAGCGAGCGCAGGTGTCATAGCTAGCCAAAGTCCAGCATCGCACTAAGGAACCAAATTCTGAGCAAACACAAGCACTCTAGCCAGCATCACTCTGCTCATATTTGTACGGATATAGTTCTAAAATTTCGCTCTTGGATATTCCGTATCTTTTTTCGAAGTTTTTAGCGCCCATAAAGAGCAAGGTATAATTACTACTGTCAATTGCAACTCCTCGCTTATCCAAAAACTCCATCCTAGCATGGCTCAATTCGACGCTTTGCATTAGTTTCTTGGTGTCACTTACCGAAATAAAATCTAGGTCATGTTCGCGATAAAAATCTATTTTGCGTTTTATGTTTTCAATGGAGTAGCCGTAAATTGCCGGGAGGGATTTTGTCATTTTTATTGCATCGTCACGGGAATAGCCAAGATTTTCCATGTCTTTTAGTTTTTTGGTCATGTTTTCAAGAGAAAGATTGTAAATTGTCGGGAGAGATTTTGTCATTTTTATTGCATCGTCACGAGAATAGCCAAGATTTCCCATGTCTTTTAATTTTTGAGTCATGTTTTCAATGGAGTAGCCGTAAATTGCTGGGAGGGATTTTGTCATTTTTATTGCATCTTCACGAGAATAGCCAAGATTTTCCATGTCTTTTAATTTTTGAGTCATGTTTTCGAGGGAAAGGCCGTAAATTTGCGGGAGAGATTTTGTCATTTTTATTACATCTTTGCGGGAATAGCCAAGATTTTCCATGTCTTTTAGTTTTTGGGTCATGTTTTCAATGGAAAGGCTGTAAATTGAAGGAGAGGATTTTGTCATTTTTATTGCATCTTCACG
>JAZUJS010000089.1:0-9418 GCA_045642865.1 Candidatus Nanosyncoccus sp. | reverse complement strand
ATGCCCGATATAATCGGTGCGAGACGATACTCTAAGACCCTTTTAAGGTGATTTTGTTTTGTTTGTTTCATTTTTTTGTTTTTTTGTATGATCTAGTTTACTTTTATTATAAGCATAAGTATTACAAAAAGTCAAGTGTGCAGTAAAAAAGTGTTGTAAAAATTACAACACTTTTTTCTGAATCGATGTAGAATTATTTTTTGGTAGCAGTCTTGGTTGCTGATTTTTTGCAGCTGCAGGTTTTGTTGTCGCATTTTTTACTATCGGATTTTTTATCTTCTTTCATCTTCTTAGTGATTGCGTGACCAGCAACTGCGCCAGCTGCTGCACCAAACAATGCGCCGAGGAAGAATTTTCCGCGACCTTTTTTAGTTTTCTTTTCCGCCATCTTTTTGCTCCTTTTCTTTGGTTTCTTTTTTATATTTCGGATCAGTGTATTTATCCGCAAAAGTTTTGACGACGCCACCAATTGAGGTCATACCTTTAACATTGCTGACAACATCGTTGGCGTTCGTGGCGATGTCTTGTCCTTTAATGACGATTTTTTTTACTTCTTTCGAGATGTTGATGAGTTTGGCTAGGAAGATGATTCCTAGAATAATAAAGATAAGTAGAGCAATTGATAGAAATGCTACTAAGATCCATTCTGCTACGTTCATTTTATTCTCCTTACGTTTATTCTATCATAAATTAATTTTCTGCAATGAATTTTCGTACGTCGTCGGCATAATCAGTATTATTAAGAACGTACTCGAGGTGAGCCATGAAGTAGTTTTTTGGATCACCAGTGGTAACCCATTTACCGGTGGTTTCCTTGGCGTAAACGCGACCGGTTGGGATGAGTGCCGCAATTGCGTCGGCGGTCCAGAGTTCGCCGTCGAGACCGGTATTTTTTGGATCAAGGAATTTGAAGATTTCTGGAGTCAAGAGATAGCGGCCATATGACGCTAGATCCGAAGCAGCTTCTTCTGGTTTTGGTTTTTCGACGAGGCCATTTAATACGCCGGTTTCTGGATTGTAATCGATTGAGGCGTACTTTTTAATTTCTTCGTGCGGAACGAGCTGACCAGCAATGATGGCGATAGCGTCAGGGTGTTCTTTGAACGAATCGATTAAATCTTTGACGGCTGGATTACCGAGCACGAGGTCGTCGGAATAGATGGCTAAGAAGGCTTCATCGTCATCAATAAAGTTTTTTGCTGAAGCAAAAGGTGAACCGTTGCCATAAGGGTAGGTAGGATCTTGGGTGATAACGGTGATTTTTGGTAGGTCAAAGAGGGCTTTAACTGGCTCAAAACGATCTTGTTTTCCCTGTCGAGCAAGTTGAGCTTCGATGTGTGGAACTTGGTTGTAGAAGTAATCTTCGTAAATTGGTTTGCCTTCTGGTGTTGCGACGATGATAATTTCTTCGATGCCGGATTTGGCACATTCTTCAACTACGAATTGCATGACTGGTTTGTTGCCCATTGGTACCATGCCTTTTGGAATGGTTTTAGTAATAGGCAAATAACGACTTGCAAAACCAGCATCAGTAATGATGGCTTTACGAGGTAATTTATAATTCATGATAAAAAGGTCTCCTTAAGAGACCATTTTATCATATTGGCTAAGGTAAATCAATTTTTCTTGGTTATCTTTGCGCTTTTGGTTAGACGGGTTTTAGCAGCAATTTTGGCACTTTCTTTGCGTGCTATGGTGTCTTCGACAGATTGTGAGTGATTATGGACACCGTAAATAAGGCTACAAACGCCAACTACAAGCATGTAGGCGCCAAAGATGCGGAGGAAGATGCTCATTTCAAACTCGCCTGCGTTTAGGATGACGAAGCCCATTATGCAGCCACAAATACCAACGACGATACGAATGAAGCGGTCGGTTGGGTCAACGGTTGAGAAGAAACTATGGACGATATCGATAATGCCGGAAGCAAAGGTGTAGGAGGCGATTACGATAAAGTTGAGTAAGAAGCTACCATTGGAGAGGAAAATAATGCAGAGTGCGGCAATGATATCGATAGCTGCATCGATGATCGATGTGATCCAGCCGCGTTTTTTTAATGAGCTGTAGAGTGCACTTGATGAATCGATGATGCCCATTGTGAGTAAGAAAATACTAACTGCAGAAAAAGGCAAATCATTTAAGCGGCCACCAAGAAGAAAAAGGCCAAAAATAAAGGCAGCGCCACCACGTATGCAGAATACCAACCAGTGTTTGTCGATATATTTACGTTTGATGTGTGCCATGAAAAATTTCTCCTTGTTATGATGCTTATGTTTATTATAGCACAAAAAACCGGCTATGCCGGTTTTTAATGAATGAGAGTCTAGACGTGACGAACTTTACGACGAATATCTTCGACTACTTTATTGAGTAGATATTTTGGTTTGCTTAAAATAAGATCGTGTGCTGGAGTATATTTAAGCTCTTCACAACCAAATGAGCGTTTGAACTCGGAAACGCCATAAAAGCGGTGATTCTTTTCTTCTAGGCCTACAATACCCCACAAATTGTAGCGTTTGATTCCCCTCTTGCGTGCTTCGCGCATAGCTTCCATATGAAGAAGTGGTGCGGCGGAATATTTATTGCCGAGCGGCGAGGAGACGCCGTAGTGATAGCTGGCTTCATTGCCGTAGAAGATCATGAAGTTCTGAGCCAAAATTTCGCCATCTTTTTTGGCGGTATACATGATAACCTCGTTGTTTTTTGCAAATGCAGTAAATTGCTTGACGAGGAAATCTTCGGAAAAGGCGACGAATTTTTGCCTTTTTGCGTGCTCGACTTCGAGTTCATAGAAAGTTTTGGCGATAGCTGGATCTTGAGAGGTTTCAATGGTGATTCCCTCTTTTTCGGCTTTGCGCAGTTTGCGTCGGAAGCCCTGAGAAGCGCCGGCGAGAATTTCTTCTTCGGTTTTTTCTAGATTTAATATGCCAGCATATTCAACTGAGAGATACATTGGTGATTTTTTAAGATTAAGCTCCTGCATGAGCTTAAGAGACTTGTCGGAAAGTGGTAATTGTGGACGAACGCGTACAAAGACGCAGTGGTTGATTTTGCCCTGCTCGGCAATATCGGCAAAAACCTGCTTGACGAGTTTTTTGTTTTTCCAATCAACGATTGGGCCGCCGGCAATTGCCATATAAGTACCGCGCTTGGCGGTTTCGACCACGCCAGCGTAAGCGGCGATGATTTGCTCGTTATCGTCTAGGAAAAGTCGACGAACGATGGTTTTGTGGCGTGAAGCGTGAAATTCATAAAAATCCCAGGATTGGAGAAAATTGGTGTCTTCAAAGGAAGTGATGTAATCATCCCATTGTTTTTGGTTTTCAGCTGTAATAATTTTCATGTTTTTCCTTTATAGATGGCGTTTCTTCTTGCGGGCCTTTTCGACAATAAGATTTGGCAAATACTTAAGTTTACTAATAATCAAATCGTGAGCCGGAACATATTCTATAATTTCGCCTCCGAAGCCAGTCTTAAATGTGGTAACTCCGGCATAGCGGTGATGTGGCTGGTTTGGCGGTGCAATTCCCCATAAATTAAAGCGCTTGTAGCCTTGAAATTTAAGATCTTTGATGGCTCGCCAAATCAAGGCGTAGGCGCCTGGTAATTTATGATTGAGCTCGGTTGAGGCGGCTTCATAGTAATCGGCTTCTTGACCATTCATGATAATTAGCCCATAAGCAACCGGTTGATCTTCGTATTTTGCTACATAAATGGTTGCCTTATCACCAAAAGCTTCGCGTTCGGCTAGTAAGAGCTTTAGGCTTGGCGGGAAGAAGTGTTGACGCTTGGCGGTTTCGGACTGAGCTTTATGGAATTCGCGGAAAATTTCTTCCGTGTTGGAACATTCGACTTTAATACCCAGTTTATCGGCGCGGCGCACTTCGTAACGGGTTTGGCGGCGCATGTCGGCTAGAAGTTCATCTTCAGACTTGGTCAAATCAATAATTACGGTATGTTCAGCAGCAAGATGCATTGGTGATGGTTTGAGATTTAAATCGTGCAATTTGATGATATTCTCAGGTGTGCGACGAAGCTGTGGGCGAATGCGTACGAATGCACAGTGATTCTCTTTGGCGGTTTTGCGGATTTGTGCAAAAACATCATAGAGCAGAGCGGTATTATCCCAATCAATAAGTGGGCCACAAGGGATTTCGAGATAACGTCCGCGTTTGGCGTCACGTACGATCATTTGTGCGCGGCCGAAGTTATCAAATTCCTCAACGACAACTTTAGTACCAATTAATTCATTGGTCTGTTGCCATTCTGGCGACTGCAAAAAGTTGGCTTCTGGATATTGCTCGACCGTTTTCTTCCAACTCATTTTGTGTACTCCTCGATTATTTTGATTGCTGGTTTTAATGTTGCTTTGTTGTAGTGACTTGGCAGATTAATGATTTTTTGTGCTACCTCTACTGCAACTGGGCAGTCGTCTTCTGGAAAATGAGCTTTTTTATAGAAGCGTTCTGGTGCGATTGGTGTCTCAAACCATTCACCGTCGAAGTAAAAGCCATTTTGACGTAGTTTGTTTAGAACTTCATCGCGGTTGTTGACCAAATAGAAAGTGCGGATTGGTGGGCGGCCTATTTTTGGTAGTTTTTGGAATTGTTTAAGCGCAGTTTTGGTGACGAAATGGGCTGGGCGGCGCGTTAAATCGAGTTTGCTATTGGCTGAGCGTTCGACTTGTTTTGTTTTGATTAAAAAGCCCATCCAGATTGATCCGAGCTTAATTTTGGTTAATCCACGATAGATGGCACCAAATAGCGGATAGAAACGTGCGCGAAAAGTATCAGAGAATTTCGGGAGTTTGCTAGGCGCTTTAATAGCCGGCAAAGAGGCGTCGTGCAAGATGACGGCACCACCAGTAATTGAGTCGATGGATTTTTCTTTGCCAAAAGAAAGCGCAGCGGCAATACCGACCGTACCAACTTCGCGGCCATCTGGGTAGAATACGCCAGCGCAATGTGCCATGTCTTCAAAAATCTTTAGGTCGTGTTTTTGGGCAAACTTTTCGATACTCTCGATATCTACCGGCATACCAAGTGTATTTTGAATAATTAAGCCTTTGACTTTTGGGTGTTTTTCAAGCGCATTTTTAAGTGTCTTGACGTCAAAATGAAGGGTTTCACGATTAATGTCGGCGAAGACTGGCTTCATGCCGGCGGCTTTGAGTGCTTCGATGACCGCATAGCAAGTAAAACCATTAATGATGACTTCGGAGCCTTTTTTAAGATTAAATTGCAGGGCGATTGCGAGCGCGCTGCGGCCGTTTTTGGTAATAGCAACATGATTTGGGCTCGTCTGGTAACGGTTGGCTAGATATTCATGTAACTTGCGGGAATCTTTTGGGAGGCCAAAAGCAAAGGTATGAGCGAGGCGTTCGCGGCGAGAAAAGTGGGCATTTTGTCCAAGGAAATAATGCTTAGGCATTTTTCATCTCCTCAAGAATTGCATCGGCGAGTTCTTCTGAATAAGAAATATAAGCTGAATGTGGCCAATTCTCGAAGAATTTGAGGGTTGAGTTTGGTAATTGCTCGTTAAGCTTGTTGGCGTGACGAACGGGTGTAATGGTGTCTTTTTTGCCCCAAAGAATTGAGGTTTTAGTAGTGACGGCTGATACGTTGAGTTTCTTGTCGGAATTGAGCATATTTTCGAGCGTGCGCTTCATGTTTTCCGGCGCTTTTCCATAATCGGTCGAGCCAGTGAGACGATGAAAAACTTTGTCGACGAATTTAATTTTTTTGAGAGGTTTTCCGATTTTTGCGATTGCTTTAACGATGGATTTTTTAGGCGAAGTCTCATAGATACCAGCAGCGTCGAGCAAAATGAGGTGCTTGAGCTTGTGTGGATTGCGTGAGCAGAGATTTAGGAGAATGCGTCCACCATTGGAGTGTCCTAATGCGATGGTGCCATCTGGAATATTTTTGTCGGCCCAGGCGACATAATCATCAATAGTCCAGACTTTTTTGGATGGGGCAGTGAGACCTGGAACATTGAGAAAATGGACTTTTAACCCTTTCTTTTGAAGTATTTCTAGGGTTTTATCCCAACGGCTCGCATCATATGTCCACCCGTGGATGATGTAGAGCTCTTTCATGAATCCAAACCTCGTTTTTTGCGACGTTTAATGGCGGCCGGTTCGCGGCGGCAAAGTTTGTTGGCGTCCTCTGGGTTGACGAGGAGCTTTTCGATAATCCATTCAAGGTATTGGCTACCCTTGAAAATGAGAGTTTCTTTACCGGTGATATGCTTTTCGATGTAATCGAGAGCTTTCTTTGGATCGTTCGTAGTGTGAGCGGAAAAACCGAGCTCTTTGAGCTTTGGCGCAGTATATTGCTTGGTGCGCGGGCCAACGAGAATGATTTTTTCTGGCTCAACATTGGCGATAAGCATGGCGAGCTTTTCATGTTCTTCTCTTTCGATTGAACCTTGATCGATAATGTCGCCGATAATAAGCCATTTGTGATCGGCATGCATATAGCTAACCATTTCCAGGATTGATTCCATGGAAATAATGTGTGCATTATAGCTACTGTCGATAATGTTGATGCCTTTTTTACCCTTAAAATATGAGCTACGGGAAGGCGGGATACGTAAATCGGTAAAATCTGGGTTAAACGGTAGCTTAAGGTAATTCATTAAATCTTGTAAAACGAGTAAATGGAAGGAGAGATCGCGTGGTTCGGGGTGATTGAAATGAAAAGTAGTTTTGCCATAGGTAAAGTCGGTTGAGTCTGGATATACGACGTACTTTTTGATTTCGCGCTTATTAATTGGGATGACTTTGGCTTTGATCCCCTTCGTTGCGGAGCTCATAAGAGGTGCGTTGGCGTCGATGTAGACTAATTTTTGAGTGTTTTCTGGCAATTTTGCGAATTCGTCGGCAATTGCTGAGTCGAGGCTGTCGAATTTGCCATCGATTACCTCTTGCTCGAATTTGGCGGCATGGGAGCGACCGATTGAAACCCAGATGGTGATTTCTGGTTTGAGCCAAGTGGCGAGAAATTCGGTTTCGTGTGGGCGTTCACCGTCGATTTCTACGACGTAAAATTGCTCTTTATGGGTATAGAACCAAGAGCGGAAAGGCGACTCAAAAAAGAGGCGAATCCAATGCAATTTGGAGCCTTTTACGCCTTTCATACCAAGAATATCAAAAGCGATACCGAAGGCCGAGTTTGCGTCATGCGAAAAATGCGCTTTTGTGCCAAGTTCATTTTCGGTGAGGTTGAGCATGGTAGTTTTACCAGCAGAACCAGTGATGGCGATTATGCGTGGATTCCAGCGTTTGAGGGATCGATTGGCGAAATGTTTGAAGTAATTTGCCGCTACAAAGTAGAAACGCTTCTTAAAACGTGATGCAAAAATCATGCTTTTATTATATCACACCGCGAATAAAACACAAAAAATCACCCTCTTTTTAGGAGGGTGAGTTTTTATTACATTTTGATTTCTGCGTCGACACCAGCTGGGAGTGAAAGATTTTGGAGGCTTTCAATCGTTTTTGGAGTAGCGTTCAAGATATCAATCAAACGTTTGTGAACTTTCATTTCGAAAGCTTCACCACCAGTTTTGTAGACGTGTGGGGATTTCACGACAGTGAAAGTTGAACGTTTGGTTGGTAGTGGCACTGGACCGGAAACTTGTGCGCCGGTACGGATGGCAGTGTCGATGATTTGCTTTGCGCTCTGGTCGATGACACGGTGGTCATAGGCTTTGAGGCGGATGCGGATTTTAAGTCCTTCAGCTTTTGCAGCTGCTTTTTTGGCTTCAGCCATTTTTTCCTTTCCCTTCTATAACCTCAGATGAATACTTAGATGATTCGTCGATAAGTTTTTAGAAATGGATAATTAATTTTGATAGTCCCTTTATTATAAAGTATTTTTTGGAAAAAATCAACCCAAAAACCAGCATTTATATAGTATAATAATACGTATCATATAAGCGAGGTAGAAATAATGAAAAAAATTATGAGAGTTTTGGGGCTTTCTTGCCTATTCACTCTCTGTTTGGCAGCCCCAACATTTGCTGAAGGCTGCGATGAGTCGAGTAATGGCTTCTCAATTTCCCCTGTTACAAAAGTTTTAACACTTGAGGGCGGCAATACGTATGATGATACGTTTCTCGTCAAAAATGTTAGCTCGGCGCCTGCTTCTTTCCGTGTTTATGCTTCCCCATATAGTGTGACCGATGAAAATTATAATGTTAATTTTTCCAATGAAACAAATTATACCCAAATCACTCGTTGGATTGAGTTTAAGGATGCGTCCGGAAATTATGTGACTGAGGCTACTTTTACCGTTGATAGCTGCACTGAGCTTGAAATCAGCTACCATGTCGTTACGCCAGAAAGTATCCCAAATGGCGGTCAATATGCAGTGATTTTTGCTGAAGGCATTAATGATTCGACATCTGGTGGCATTAAAGCGATTTCGCGCGTTGGCCTTGTTATTTATGGGCGTGCTACCGGCGAAACGGTTAATTCAGCCGAGGTACACGATCTAACCATTTCAAAAGTAGTTGATGGTTCGATTGATATGTCGAGCCATTCGGGCGAGATTAAGGGCGGCGACACAATGATTAATGCAAGCGCTGTCGTACAAAACACTGGAAACGTCGATATTACCGCGCGCTCTGTTTTGACTGTTAAAAATATCTTTGGCGCTGAGTTGTTTAGTCACAAGGATTCAATTTCTGTCTTGCCGGAAACGTCACGCAAAATCACCGACATCTGGGAAGAAACTCCGTTCTTTGGTTTGTTTAGTGTTACTTACACCGTGACTGCTATTGATCAAACCGTTTCGGTTTCTAGGCTAGTCCTCGTGATGCCACTCGCCATCATTCTCCTCGTTTTAGTCTTGGTTGCGATTATCGTTATTTGGATTATTATTCGCGTCAAAAAACATCGTGCACGTAAGGCACGCTACATCGCTTAGAAGTGTAAAAGGGCTCCGCTTTCTTTCATGCTGTGCGGAGCTTTTTTGTTTTTTGGGTATGTATGTTACTTTGCAGATGGTTTACTTGTGTGGTTTAGTGTAGTATTCTATCGAAAAATAGTTCGCTCGCGCGAGCAAGCTATTTTCGGCCTAGCTGTACACGTCCCAATGCAACAAAAAATCTCCCCGAAGGGAGATTTTTGTGCGTTAGCTAATGTTATTTGATAACCTTGGTGATAACACCAGAACCAACGGTTTTGCCACCTTCGCGGATAGCGAAGCGGTCGTTGTTGTTCATAGCGACTGGGGCCAAGAGCTTAACGTTGAAGGTAACTTGGTCGCCAGGCATGACGATTTCTTTGTCTGCTGGAAGTTCGACTTCACCAGTAACATCGGTTGTACGGAAGTAGAATTGTGGCTTGTAACCCTTTGAGAATGGGGTGTGGCGGCCGCCTTCTTCTTTCTTCAAGATGTAAACTTGTGCT
>JAZUJS010000088.1:0-12496 GCA_045642865.1 Candidatus Nanosyncoccus sp. | reverse complement strand
CCCAGTTCGGATTGAAGGCTGAAACTCGCCTTCATGAAGTCGGAATCGCTAGTAATCGCAGATCAGCATGTTGCGGTGAATACGTTCCCGGGTCTTGTACACACCGCCCGTCAAACCATGAGAGTCACCAACACCCAAAGTTCGCTTCGGCGGCCTAAGGTGGGGGAGATGATTGGGGTTAAGTCGTAACAAGGCATCGGTACGAGAACGTGTCGATGGATTACCTCCTTTCTTGAGAAGGAATTGATGCGTCTTAGGTAGCAATATTTAAGATAGCTAGGTCGGTTACGGTTATGTCGAGTAAGCTTAGGACATAACATTATCTTTTATAGACGTAACTATAGCTTAAACAACCACGACTACGATGATAATTGCACAGCTAAGTTGTTAAACAGAGAACTGCCGTAAGACAGTTTTTTGATCGTTTAAAATTCCCTTTAATAGGGACCAATCTTTTTGAACCCGGGCTATTTCAGTCCGGGTTTTCTTGTTTTTATGCTTGTTGTGAAGAGTTGCAAATAGTATAATGATTTTGTAACTTATTGTTTGTACCTATTAGCTCGTGTGAGGAGGATATATGAAGAAGAAAATCCTTGAGTTGAAAGTAAGTTTTGTGCAATATGGAAAATTGGTTGATCCTGGCTGCACGTATATGGTTGCTGTAGATAAAAACGGTCGGTTTAGGGGAGTTTCTACAGAGGACTATCTTCTGGGACAAACCGAACAGTTATTTTTGCCTTCATTCGACGAGTGTGCCGAAAGATGTAAACAGCTTTTACAGACGCATTACGTGAAGGGGAGATTTGTAAAAGGCGCAGATGGTGATTTTATCATCTTAACCAAAATTTGTAACTTGTTTTATCATGATTCGGTGTTAGCTCGCTATAAGAAAAGCGAAAGTGTTCCGTACGAAGGGGATTGGAAGAGTTTACAACCTTTCCTGAGTCCTGTGGGGCAGAAGACGGAAAAAACTTACATTACGGCAATGACTGAGCTGCCATTTTCTAAACTGAAGTATTGGAAATTGAGGCGCCAATATGATAACGGCGTGGATTTCTCTGATTATGGCAATGTGAAAGTTGACGGTTTAACCGAGGATAATGCCTATCTCGAAGCGTTTTTTACGGCATGAGTATTATTAAACCCGGGCTTCAGGCTCGGGTTTTTCGTGTTATACTGGAATCATGGAAGAAATAGAGAAAAATTTATCTGGTATATGGTATTTGGCGACTTCGGTTGATGGTCAACCGCATGTACGTCCTTTTGATAAGGCGGCCTTGATTGATGGCGTAATTTACGCTGGGACGGCAAAAAATAAGAAGGTCTTTGAGCAAATTTTGAAAAATCCGAAGGTAGAAGTGTATGTTTTGACTGATTTTGGACCTTTTCGCTTTATGGCCGAGGTTTATGCGGTTGAAGATGAAGAATTGAGCGAAAAAGCTTTTCTTAAGATGGGGAAGCTGTTTGATCCGGGCAATTCGGTTGCTCTACGCTTCGAAAAAATTCAGAAATATTAAAAATAACCCCTAGTGTATGACTAGGGGATTTTTAGTGTTCGTTGTCGTAGATAGATTAGCGGTTGTCGCCTTGGCCGTGAATTACATTGCGGTTTTGGCGTGAGGTGAGTTTTTCGACATTTTTTTGTGCCACATCATTAAAATCGACACCTAGATAATGGGAGATAATGGCAACATACCAGAGAACATCACCGAGTTCTTTGACGATTTCAGCTTTATCTTCTTCAGATACGATGCCGTCTTTGTCGCGGAGGATTTTTTTGAATTTTTCGGCAACTTCGCCGGCTTCACCGGAGAGACCGAGGATTTTCGTAATAAAACATGGGTCGTTGACTTTTTGGGCGGCATTTTCGGTGAAAACGTCGGTTGTTTTTGCAAATGCTTGATATTCGTTGAAATTCATTTTACCTCCTAGTAGATTAATTATAACATAGAGGTGGTATAATAATTTTATGGAAAATGACACGCGAAATTTAGTAGATGAATATAAAGGCTTATCGAATGAACAAGTTTTTGATGAGCTGGCAAAAAAGCGTAATTCTCTTGAGGTGGCAATTGAAAATGTGGAACACGATTTTAATATTGGTACGGTCGTGCGCAATGCGAATGCTTTTAATGTGTCGAAAGTGCATATTATTGGTAAGAAAAAATATAATCGTCGCGGGGCAATGTGTACGGATAAATATCTCGAAATTTTGCATTGGGCGACGATTGAGGAGTTTTTGGCTAGCCAACAGGGGAGGGAATTGGTGGCGATTGAGAATAACACGCCACGCGCTTTGCCGATTGGCGGAAAGAAGTTTGCCAAGAATACGACTTTAATCTTTGGTTCAGAGGGGAATGGTATTTCGGCGGAATTGCTCGAAAAAGCGCACGATGTGCGTTATATTGAGAGTTTTGGCTCGACTCGCTCTGTAAATGTGGGCGTGGCGGCGGGAATTGCGATGTATGAGTGGATTCGTCAGAATGTTTTAGTGGTTGAAAAATAGATTGACGAGTAGACCAAGGAAGAATGTGTGAAGATTGGCCATAATAAGTAGGCCAACAACGATTGCGATAACACCGAAGAGTTTGACTTTATCAAAAGAAGATACGCCGTTGGCGATGTTGTAGGCGACCCATTGATATTTGATAACCATAAAGGCGCCAGCAATGAAGATAAACAGACCGGTGATAAACCAGCCGATTGAAAATGTCCAGTCCATATCTATTATTTTAGCATAAACATAGAAAAAATCGCCTATTTTGGGCGATTTTTTGTAGGTCATATATTTTGGCTTAAGCATCCTCGCAGTTGTGTTTTGCTTAAGCTATATCTATTATATATCACGGCATGAATAATGTCAATAAACATTTTTTCTGGCTGTTCGGTTTTTTCTAAGCAAAAACGTATTGACAAAACTAAAGCGGTATGATATAATAAGCATATGCACTCAGATTGGGAGTGGTTCAAATTAGAAATTAATAATTTGGTGGGCAGATAGGAGTTCTAGAATGGCTGGAACTAAGGCTGGCGGCATGAAAGCTGCTGCAACTAACAAATCTAAATACGGCAAAGAATTTTATGCTCGTATTGGTAAAAAAGGTGGTGAAAACGGCCATACTGGCGGTTTCGCTGCTAACCCAGCACTCGCTCGTATTGCAGGCGCTAAAGGCGGACGTATTTCCCGTCGTGGCCCAGCAAAAAAAGCTGCTTAAGTTAAAAAATAATCCCTTCGGGGATTATTTTTTTATGGTTCGCATTTGGGGCAATGATAGACGCCATCTGGGGTTTGGTAGCGGGTAAGGCCGCATTTTTTGCATTTTGACTTAATATGAAGCCAGTTGCGGTAGCTGTCAAGCTCTTCTTCAATAAGATCTTCATTGATAGTGAGAGAAAGGGAATGGGCGACTTCGGCGGCTTTTTCCCACGCAGCACGTTCCATTTTGAGTCGTTCGACGTCGGTACGGAAGGTGCGATGATTAAGTAGTGCGTGGCCGAGTTCGTGTAAAATTAACGAATCAAAGTTGGGATCGCTCGTGTCGAACAAAATTGTTTTGGGTGGATGAAACAAAAATTTATTGCCAGGTTTAAAAGTAAAATCAGGGTAAGAGTCTTGAAGAGTCGAGAGGAGGGAATTAGCCATAAGCGTATTGTATAAATTATTTGTACAATTTCAGTATAGCATGGAAGTGCGGGTTTACTCTGGACATTTTGGGATTTTTTTGATAAAATAGGCGTAATTTCAGGTTCATTCAAAAGGCGAGGGGGATTTTTGAATGGGCCTGAAGAAAGGAAAATATAATAATGGCTAAAGAAGCCAAAAAAGTTACTATGGATGAACTCCTAGCTGCAAGCGAGGAATCATTCAAAAAAGTGATCGCTGGTGACACGGTCAAAGGTACGGTTTTATCCGTCAAAAAGCACGAGATCTTGATTGATCTCGGCGCACAAGGTGTTGGTCTTGTACCACGCCGCGAAGCAGGTTTTGCACGCAACTTGAACGTTGGTGACGAAGTTACTGTTTCTGTTATTGAATCCGAAATGGAAGATGGTTATGTTCTTCTTTCACTTCGCAAAGCTGTCAAGGACAAGGGCTGGGATGAAATCCAAGCTAAGCTCGACAATGCTGAAATCGTCGAAATTACCCCATTCGATGCAAATCGTGGCGGTCTTCTCGTCGAATACGAAGGCATTCGTGGCTTCTTGCCAGTTTCACAGCTTTCTGCTGAACACTATCCACGTGTTGGCTCAGCTGACAAGGATGAAATCCTTCAACGTTTGAACTCACTCGTTGGTAAGGGTATCAAAGTTCGTATCCTTGATGCAAACAAGAAGGAAAATAAGCTTATCTTCTCTGAAAAGGAAGCTATCAAAGACGGTCTTCAAGAACGTTTTGCTGAACTCAAGGTTGGTGACACTGTTAAAGGTGTAGTGACTGGCGTTGTTGACTTCGGCGTTTTCGTAAATGTTGACGGTATCGAAGGTTTGATTCATATTTCTGAAATTTCTTGGGAACGTGTTAATAATCCATCAGATTACGTTAAGGTTGGCGAAACTATCGACGCAAAGATTATTGCTATCGATAAAGAACGTTTGTCTCTTTCAATGAAGCAACTCGTTGAAGATCCATGGATCTCTGAAGTTGAAAACTTGAAGAAAGGCTCAAAGGTTGAAGGTACTGTAACTCGTATCACCCCATTTGGTGCATTCGTCCAGATTTCTCCAGCTGTTGAAGCTTTGGTTCATGTTTCTGAACTCGGTGAAGGTTCTGATGTTGATCCAGAGAAAATCTTTACTTTGAATGAACGCAAAGATTTCAAGGTTCTCGACATCGACAAAGAAGGTCGCAAGATCTCACTTTCTATCGTTAAATAATTGATAGAACAGAAATAGCACTCGGCAAAACCGGGTGCTATTTTTTTGCCAAAGTAGCATTTTGGGCTTGGTGTGCTATAATAGTGGTTATGAAAAAGAATAAAGAGTATGAAGAGAGGCCTTGGCT
The DNA here is from genome assembly GCA_045642865.1 of Candidatus Nanosyncoccus sp. Taxonomy (GTDB): domain Bacteria; phylum Patescibacteriota; class Saccharimonadia; order Saccharimonadales; family Saccharimonadaceae; genus Nanosyncoccus. The sequence continues at coordinate 7,494 of JAZUJS010000088.1, read as the reverse complement.
TCGCTTTTATGATGAAGAGGGGATTCCTGGAAATCTTGAATATCCAGATTGTTCAATGGTTGATATGGTGCTTGAGTCGGCTGAAAAATGGCCGGACAACGTCGCCTATACTTATTATGGTCACAAAGTAACGTATAAAAATTTCGTAAAAAAGATTGAGAAGGCGGCAAAAGCGCTCAAAAATTACGGCGTCAAAGAAGGCGACCGTGTGACGATTTGTATGCCAAATACACCAGAGGGAATTACGATGGTGTATGCCGTGAATATGGTAGGTGCAATTTGTAACATGGTGCATCCACTATCTTCGGAAAAAGAGTTGGAATATTATATTCGTGCCGCTGAAAGTAAATATGTTTTGGTATTCGATGCGGTTTTTGAGAAGATTTATAAATTGCGTGACTCTGCAGAGTTGGAGCGTATTATTGTGGTGCGCCCTTCAGACGGATTAGGCTTCTTGAAGAAGAAAATGTATAGCCTACTTCACGTTAAGAAGGTGAAACTACCTATCAATGATTCGCGCGTAGTGCTTTGGGAAGATTTTATTGCTAATTCGTATTTTTATCAGGGGAAGTATTACGAAAAGCGTGGTGCGACTGATCCGGCTATCATTCTTTACTCTGGTGGTACTACTGGCGCGCCAAAGGGGATTTTGCTTTCAAACCTGAACTTTAACGCTTTGGGTATAATGGCAACAACCGTAATTAAGCAAGCAGTGCCAGGCGCTTCAATTCTTTCAGTTCTGCCAATTTTCCATGGTTTTGGTCTCGGTGTTTGTATCCATACGCCACTTTGTAAGGGTATGAACTGTATTTTGATTCCAGCATTCTCATATAAACAATTCCCAGATATTATCCGCAAGAATGAGCCAAACTTTATTGCTGGCGTGCCTACATTGTACGAATCATTGATCAATAGCAAATTAAAAGCTGGCGATTTGAAATCGATTAATGCGGCAATTTGTGGTGGTGATGCGCTCAACTCGACTTTGCGCGATAAGATTAACGCTTGTCTCGAACAATATGGTTCAACGGCTAAGGTGCGTGTTGGATTTGGTCTAACTGAGGCAACTGGTGCAACTTGTCTTTCGCCAGAAAATTCATTTAACGACGGTATCATCGGTGCGCCTTTCCCGGATATGTACTTCAAGATTGTGAAGATTGGTACGCATGATGAAGCAGAAAAGGGCGAAGAAGGTGAAATTTGTATTTCTGGTCCACTCGTGATGATGGGATATCTCAATGATGACGCTGAGACGGCTCAAGCAATTCGTTTACACGAAGATGGTCGCGTTTGGCTTCATACTGGTGATATGGGTAGAATTAATCCGGATGATAATTTTGTATATTTCACACAACGTTTGAAGCGCATTATCGTATCTTCTGGTTACAATATTTATCCAACTTATCTTGAATCGGTTATTAATTCGCACGAAGGCGTTTTGACTTCGACTGTGATTGGTGTGGATCATCCGCATAAGGGTCAAGTGGCGAAGGCTTTCATTGTCTTGAAGCCTGGTTATAAGGCTGGTAAGAAGATTGAGAAGGAAATTAGGGAATTGCTTGAACGACACGTTGCAATCTATGCGTTGCCTGTTTCGTATGAATTCCGTGATAAACTTCCTACCACCCTAGTTGGTAAGGTCGCCTTTAAGAAGCTCGAAGAAGAAGAGCGCGAAAAGAATCGCTAGGCTTTGAAAACCTCGGTTGCTTGTAGAGACCGAGGTTTTTGATATAATATTTTATGTATGGAAGAGTGCTTTTTTGATGCGATATTGGATACGTTGAAGCTTTTGCCATATCTTTTTGTGACCTTTTTAATTTTGGAAGCTATTGAACACAAATTGAGTAAAAAATCGCAGAAAGTAATAGGGAAATATAAGAAAATTGGGCCACTAATCGGCGGGGTGATGGGCGGATTCCCGCAGTGTGGGTTTAGTGTGATGGGTGCGAATCTTTATACTTGTCGCGTGATTACGATGGGTACTTTGGTGGCGATTTTCCTTTCGACGAGTGATGAAATGCTACCGATTATGCTAGGAGAGGGAAGCATGGAGCTTGGAACGATTTTGTCGATTGTTGGCAGTAAGATTTTGATTGGCGTGGTTGTGGGGGTGGTGGTGGACTTAATTTTTCGTCGCAAGGTGCGAGAAGATGAAACAATTAAGGAGGTCTGCGAGGATGAACATTGTCATTGCGATAAGGAGGGTGTTTGGCTGGCAAGCTTAAAACATACTCTCAAGACGGCGGCTTTTGTGTTGGCGGCAAATATTCTGATTAATTTGCTGGTTTTCTGGATTGGTACGGAACAGATTGCGACGTTCTTGGAAAATAAGAATATCTTTGTTTACTTTGTGGCAAGCTTGGTGGGGTTGGTGCCAAATTGTGCTGCTTCGGTGATTTTAACGGAGCTTTTGATGGCAAATGTCATTCCGGTTGGCGTGGCGATGGCGGGTCTTTTGACGGGTTCGGGCTTGGGAATTTTGATTCTATTTAAAACCAATAAATCGAAAAAAGAAAACTTTATTATTCTTGGCATAATCTATCTAGTTGGTGTTCTTGCTGGGATTATTACGGATTTGATTTTGTAAATTTGACTATAGTTGGCACGAAAAAGCCAGCACTGTGAGGTGCTGGCCTGATGTGGGGTGGCGTTATTTTGTGTTTTGCTCATACTGAGCGATTGATAAGTTATCACTCACGATCTTGATGCTCCGTACTGAATTGAACGGATATTTTCTCAGGAAGCATAACTCCATGTCAAAAACAACCGGAGTTTCCATTAGATATGGGTAATACATTTTTCCGTCTCCATCGTAAAGATCTCTCTTCTCGATGAAATCCATTGCTGTGAAGCAGTGGACAATCGGATATTTTCCGGCCATATCATGATTTAGGGTATAAGTTTTTCCTTCATCTTTTAATATTCGGTTAGCCTTGGGGCGATAAAAACTACATGTTCCTATCTCTACTATCATTCCGATTGGTAAAATATTGCTACCAACGTAACCGAAATTTATAATATCGGTTTCTTTATAGTCCTCATAGGACATATAGTTGAATGACCCAAGAATTTCGCTGGCCCCAACGCCAACTTTTTTAAATCTGCTTCTTGGTATGTCGGGGAAAAATTCCATTGCCTTATCGAGTTCTTCGTTTGTTGCTGTAATAACTAGTGGATTCATATTTATAATAACCCCTCCCTTTCTGTAAGATACGCCACCCTTTGACTTTATAATTATACCGTTTTTTGTGCTTAATGTCAAATTGGATATTGAACCCCTTGCAGGTTAGATAAAAAGTCGATTGTTTGATATGTGAAAATAAAGCATAAGCTAAACTTGTATTTTTTGAAGACTCGTAGTATTCTATGGGGAATGATCCATAAGGACAAAAAAGACGCTAAAATAAAATCATGACGCCAAAAGGAGTAGTAATGTACGGGAAAGAAAATCTTAAGGATAACGATCGAAGTAGGGTTGATTCTCAGTGGGATCATTTGGCGGATGAAGCTTTCGCTCCTGATGATGGACAACAATTTGATCACCGGGGTTTTGTCATGGATGTAAAAAGTGCTGACGATAAATTGGCTGAGGATAATCTATTTACTGATGAAGAAATGGAAGAGATGAATGCGGCCGTATCGGAATATAGCGAAAAGATTGATCCAGCAATTTTAAAAAAGTGTTTTTCGGAATGGCGAAAACGTAAGGGTGCGAATCGGGAATTTTTCCGTAAGGAATATGCCGATACGGATGCATCTACCGAAGAAATTGATGAATTTGCTGATCAGTATTTTCTTGGTGCGATTTACCGTGATTGTCTTGCTTCAATTTTGGATCAAAAATGCAAGGGGTACGATGACCTCGTTTTAATTTCGTCGGATGATGAAGATATAAAGAATGTTAGTGAGAATATTCATGGTTGGTATGAATGTGGGCAGATAAATATGATAAAAAGGGATGGATGTACGCTTTTGCAATTTTTAGTAATCATTGCGCATGAAACGTGGCATTCACATCAGTACTATGTCGCTTCTACGGAAAAATCCGAGCGAGCACAAAGATATATGGAAATGTGCTCAAAATATAAGTCGAGTTTTAATCAAGATGATGTGAATTTTGAGGAGTATTATGGGCAGGTTATGGAGGGGGAAGCTAGGTTGTTTCAAGAGAAGTTTCTCGATAAGATGATGGAGGCAATACAGGATGATCCTGAGATACTAGAAGAGTTATATTATTCTCCAGTTGATTATAATGATGCTTTTGATGATGAAATGGTGCAGATGGTTATGGGGGATGATGTTGCGCCCGGTTTGCAACAGTAATTAGGATAAAAAATAAGCCCTTTGGGCTTGTTTTTTATTCTAATGGTTCCACAATATGTTAGACTTCCGAATTGCTTGTGAGAAATACTTGGAGGTGCATGGGGATGCGGTGAAGAGAATAGTGTACGAGAATGCAGGAAAAATTTAGCAAATCTGTCTTAAAAATTAAAGGTTGATTTAAGCTTGCTATTTTATACTAAAGAGTATTAATTATAAGGATAAAAGATAATATGTATATTCTCAAAAATGCTTGGATTTCAATATCCAGAAATAAAGGCAGGAATATTCTGATTGGTGTTATCGTGCTCATTGTAGCCACAATGGCGACGGTGGCGCTTGCCATAAATAACACAGCCTCAGATTTAATTGGCTCATACGAAAGTGCTTACGATAAAGAAGTAACTATTTCCTTTAATCGTGAAGAGATGGTGAAGGATTTTGATTTTAGCAATCGTGACAAAATTTCCGATATGAAAGATAAGTTTAGCAATATGGCTAGTTATTCTGTTTCGGATATAGAAAATTTCGCAACTAGCGAGCATATAGAGGAATATCATTACACGTATAGTACATCTTTAAATGGTAATAATATAGAAAAAGCCACAACAAGTAACTCTGATGATAAAAATTTTGGTAGATTTGGTGGCTTTGGCGGTGGGCCAGATATGAAAATGCCAGAAAATCAAGCGTCTTCTCTTGATTTTACAATTACTGGGTATAGTTCAATTGAATCGATGAGTGAATTTATTGATGGTACTTATCAAATTTCCGAAATAGATGACAATGCTTGGGATAAAGCTTTTGATGGTAATTATGCCTTTATTAACTCAGAACTTGCTTCTTATAATAATTTAACTCTTGGATCAGAAATTAAATTAGAAGATGAGGATAATCACATTTTTTCCTTTGTAGTAATAGGATTCTTTTCGGAAAATAGTTCCGAAAATTCAGGAGTAATAAACTTATTTTCAAATTCTGCCAACACAATCATCACAAATAGCGCAGCTGTCGCAAATATCATAGCTAAAAATTCCAGCCTGACTGCCACCCTCAATCCAACTTTTATTATCGATGATTATAATAATGTGTCCGAAGTACAATCTGAATTTTATGAAAAAGGGCTGGATGAAACTTTTATACTTGAAACAAACGAGGAACTGGCCAATTCTGGGCTTTCATCAGTTCAAAATGTGCAAACTTTTGCTACAACCTTTCTCATCATTGCATTTATTATTGGTGGAGTAGTCCTATTAATCGTCAACATGATTAATATTCGTGAACGAAAGTATGAAATCGGTGTGTTTCGCACCATTGGTATTAGCAAGGCTAAATTAACCATGCAATTTACATCGGAACTTTTGATAGTGTCACTCATAGCATTAATGATTGGGGCGGGTATGGGCGCAGTATCATCAAAAAGCATTAGCAACGCGCTTCTGGCGAGTGAAATTAGTAGTTCGAACAATCGTGCGAACAATATTAGGGAGAATTTTGGCAGAGGAAAGATGAGTGGCGGTAGTTCAGATGGCGGTATGCCTGGTAATATGCCAGATGGTATGCCAAATATGGGCAACATCAAAAATGGCACGCCAACTATTTCGGCTTACGACTCGATCGATGCGGTAGTTGGATTTGGTGAGATTGTCGAATTACTTGGTCTAGGTCTTGCATTAGTGTTAATTAGCAGTCTTGCTTCTATGATAAGTATTCAAAAATTTTCGCCACTTACAATTTTGAAAGAAAGGTCATAAATATGAAAAAACAAGATAACTCTCATAATACTATTTTGAATATTAAAAATGCAAGTTATCAATACGCTGACGCCGAGCCAGATGAATATGCTTTAAAAGATGTTAGTTTTAGCTTTGAAAAAGGTAAACTTTATGCGATTCGTGGTCGTAGTGGCACTGGTAAGACTACCCTACTCTCACTTATTACGGGTCTGGAACGCTGTACAGAAGGTACAATTACATTTGGCGGAAAGGATTTAAAAGAGATTAATTTAGACGAATATAGGAGTAAAAAAATCGGTATCGTTTTTCAGAGCTATAACTTATTACCATATATGACGGCAGCCGAAAATATCATTCTCTCAATGGATATTAGTGGTGCCAAAATTACCAATAAACGCGAAAAAGCCATCGAGCTCATGAAATCGGTAGGGCTTAAGGAGAAGTACGCAGATCGTAGAGTTTTAAGATTGTCTGGCGGAGAACAGCAACGTGTAGCTATTGCACGAAGCTTGTCATATGATCCAGAAATGATTGTGGCGGACGAGCCGACCGGTAATCTTGATAAACAGACCGAACAGGAAATCATGGACATATTTAAAATGCTAGCGCACAAAGAAGGTAAGTGTATCATTACGGTTACCCATTCACAGCATGTTTGTGACTCAGCAGACGTAGTTTATGATTTGAAAAAAGTGAAATAATAGGTGTTTGATATAATAAGAATATGAAAGTTTTATATGTCGAGGATGAGAAAAAACTAGCTGAAGCAGTGATTTATTTACTTTCAAGAAATAAAATTAATGCCGATCTGGTTGATGATGGAGAGAAAGCTATTAAAACAATTATAAGCTCGGAATACGACGTAATTATTCTTGATATTATTCTTCCAAAGCTGTCTGGCATTGATGTGCTTAAAAATATTCGCGCGCGTGGCATAAAAACTCCAGTGATTATGTTGTCGGCCCTGAATGAGGTCGAGGATAAAATTCGTGGGCTAGATGAAGGCGCTGACGACTATCTTGCTAAACCGTTTAAAATAGCAGAATTAATAGCCAGATTAAATGCTCTTTCGCGTCGTCCACCATTAACAAATATTCAAAAGATAACTTTTGCAGATTTAGAATTAAACACTATAGAGCGTACGATTAATAAGATGCCACTGACCAATAAAGAAGCTAGAATTCTAGAGCTCCTTATGAAAAATCCAGAAAAGACTTTCCCGAAATCACGACTTTTGACATACGCATGGAATGGCGAAGCTGCCAATCAAGAAGAAAATTATGTAGAGGTATATATTAGTTATCTGCGCAAAAAAATAGACCAAATTAGTTCAAAAGTCAAAATTAAAACCATTAGAAACTTAGGATATAAACTTACCGATGTTTCATAAATTGCGTAATAAATTTATTTTGTTCAATGTCGGGATTACTACGATTGT
>JAZUJS010000087.1:0-18593 GCA_045642865.1 Candidatus Nanosyncoccus sp. | reverse complement strand
TTTTCGAGGGAAAGGCCGTAAATTTGCGGGAGAGATTTTGTCATTTTTATTACATCTTTGCGGGAATAGCCAAGATTTTCCATGTCTGTTAGTTTTTGAGTCATACTTTCAAGAGAATAGCTGTAAATTGCTGGGAGGGATTTTGTCATTTTTATTGCATCTTCACGAGAATAGCCAAGATTTTCCATGTCTTTTAATTTTTGAGTCATGTTTTCAATGGAGTAGCCGTAAATTGCTGGGAGGGATTTTGTCATTTTTATTGCATCTTCACGAGAATAGCCAAGATTTTCCATGTCTTTTAATTTTTGAGTCATGTTTTCAAGAGAATGACCGTAAATTGCCGGGAAAGATTTTGTCATTTTTATTGCATCTTCACGAGAATAGCCAAGATTTTCCATGTCTTTTAATTTTTGAGTCATGTTTTCGAGGGAAAGGCCGTAAATTTGCGGGAGAGATTTTGTCATTTTTATTGCATCTTCACGAGAATAGCCAAGATTTTCCATATCTTTTAGTTTTTGGGTCATGTTTTCAATGGAGTAGCTGTAAATTTGCGGAAGGGATTTTGTCATTTTTATTGCATCGTCATGGGAATAGCCAAGATTTTCCATGTCTTTTAGCTTTTGAGTCATGTTTTCAATGGAGTAGCCGTAAATTGCCGGGAGGGATTTTGTCATTTTTATTGCATCGTCATGGGAATAGCCAAGATTTTCCAAGAATCCATTAATATCCTTAACTTTTTGTGCAAGTTTTTCATCAGTATAACTGCTAAGCGCATGGCTGCCTCTAATCTCTATCGCAGTTTTTGGATCGTGGCCAGATTTCTCGAGCTGATCAGCAACAAGATTACGTCGTGGGGTAGCAACAATATTCTGATCGTCAGCTTCCGTATTGGCGACTTCTACATTAGCAACTTCCGTATTGACGACTTCTACATTAGCAACTTCCGTATTGGCAACTTCTACATTAGCAGCTTCCGTATTGGCGACTTCTGCATTGGTGGCGTTTTGGCTATTATCTATATTTTCCATTATTCAATTTCCCCAGCATCGATAAGATCAATTATGTCGTCATAACTCATCCCTTCGGCCGACTTTTTTGCAATGAATTCATCTATTTCATATGTATCAAAATTTAGTATCCATGGGTTTGTATTAATCGTTACAAAAAGCCCCTCAATACCGAATGAGGTAAGTTTTTCTAGTAGCTCTACAATATCTTTTCGGGAACGAGTTAGATAGAACGGATTCGAAAACAAGATATTTCGGATAATCGCATCTGAACATTTTATTTGTTTTAAGACATCAATCTTCTGAGATATTTCTTCATTAGACAAGTTAACAATCTCTGGATTTTGCTCTAGTATGGTTTTTATTTCTGATTGCGATAATCCTATTTGCAACAAAATATCCATAAGTTTATTATAACATAACTTTATTAAATGCCATTTTTAGGCCTTGGCTATTTCGTCATTATATGATGGGGAAATTCTAGTTTTTGGCTAGTTCAATTATCTTGCGATTCGGAAATAGTCCGCGATGCCGTCCATGTCCGTATCAATCAATTTGATGCGTGAATCGATTTCGGTTTTGGCAATGATGAGGGCGCGGGAGAGGGCCGGGTTGTCTTGGTATTGGTCGAAGAAATCGAAGAATTTTTTCGCCTCTTTGGCGGTTTTGATTGTGTTGGCAGCATAGCGTGGGTAGTCCTCGAGGGATTTTTCGCCAGTCATTTTTTCGACATATTCCCAGTTATTAAAGAGCCAGTCTAAGGCTTTTTCACTGGCTTTGTAATTGCGGCGCAAATAAATAAACAGATACATGTGATCTTGGGGCTTGACGATTTCTGGCCTGCCTAGAAGATCGATAAGCTTGTCGACATTTTCATCGCTTTTAGCAAGGCAAAGCGAGTAGAGTAATTCAGATTTGATTTCCGGGTCGGAGGTTTGCTGGTATTTGGTAAGGAATTTATCAAAATTCGATTCGTCGAGGCGGATTACCGCGTCAAATACATCGTGGCGAATTTCGGGATTAATCTTCGAGAAATCATCATCATATTCGGCGGCGAGTGCTTTTAGGCGCTCTTCATCATTGGCGTAAAAGTCGAGACCTAAAATTTGGGCACGAAGGCGCGTATCATTATCATCGTCGTCGGTTTTTGGATTGATGCCGAGACGGGTAATTTGCGACTCGATTAATTCGTGAACATAGTGGCGGAATTTGTTATCAAGCTCGGTTTCTGGCTCGACAAAAAGTTTAAGATGGGCGATAATACTGCCCATAATTTCCCAGACAGAGGCGCTGGTTTCATCTTTAAATTCACCTAACAAATCGAGCAATGAATCCGAGGCAACTAACGGCGTTTTAGCCAAGAACATGCGGTCAATCAAAAGGCGGAGGCGTTGCTCAAGACTCAAATCGGCAAACGAATTGAGTTTTTTAACAAATTCTTCATCGCTCAAATTAATGAGGTAATGGCCAGACATATCGTCACTGATTTCCGGCAAAGGCCACAGTGTTTTGTCTTCCGATTCGTCGAGCAGGAAGCGTTTTTGCTGATCACTCGTGATGACTGGATAGCCAGGCTGCGAAATCCAGGTATGCATGAAAGTTTTAACGTCAAAATCAGCGTACGGCGCGAGCGAATTCCAAAGGTCATCACCACAAGTATTTGAATAGCTGAATTTTCTGAAATAATCGCGGATACCGGCAAGGAATTTTTCTTCGCCCATCAAGCGAATAAGCATACGCATCAGGCGCGCACCTTTGGCATAAACAATGGCGCCATCAAAAAGCGTGGCGATTTCGGCTGGACTTTCGACCGGCTGGAAAACCGATTGGACACCTTGATAGGCATCGCGTTTGAGCGCCGCGAGACAGTCGCTCGTAATAAAGTCTTCCCAGATATTATATTCTGGATGAATGTGGTCGACAGCATAATATTCCATTACGCTCGCAAACGATTCGTTGAGCCAAAGATCATCCCACCATTTCATAGTTACCAAGTCGCCAAACCATTGATGCGAAAGCTCGTGTGCGACCGTCAAAGCAACGGATTTTTTCGTATCAAGGCTGGAATTTTTGTCGGCCAAAAGGCAGGCTTCGCGGTATGTCACGAGGCCCCAGTTTTCCATCGCACCAGCTTCAAAGTCTGGAATCGCAACTTGGTCGAGCTTCTCGAGTGGATACGGAATGCCGAATTGCTCATCATAATACTCAAGTGAGCGCGCGGCAATTTCGTTGGCAAAATCTACTGAATCAATCGATTGGTTGAGTGGCGCATAGGTGGTAATTTTAACACCGTGATTATTGGTGAGAGATTTTGAGTTAAATTTGCCAATCACAAAGGCCAAAAGGTAGGTCGACATACGCGGGGTCGTAGTAAAAATTGCCATATTTCCCTTTTTCTCCAAGATTGGCGTATTAGCAATGATCAAATCGTCGCTACCTTCCGGAAGGGTGATCGAAAGGTCGAAGGTTGCTTTAGCGGCTGGCTCATCAATACATGGAAAGGCCTCGCGCGCATAGTGTGATTCAAACTGGGTAGAGACAATTTTTTCGGTTTTACCGTTATATTCATAGGTCGAAAGGTAGGCTCCTTGCATATTTTCGTTTAGAGAGCCATGATACACTATTTCGATAGTCTGACGCGCCATAGGTGCATCTACGAGCGTCAGGAGGCCATTCTCTTGTTTAAATGCGGCCTTTTTGCCATTAATTTTGACTATATCCACACAAAAACCAACTGCATGGAATTTTGGGGTGCTATTTTTAGCTGCGCCAACAATCGTGACGATGCCGCCGAGAGTTTTTTGATTTTTATCAATATTTAGATCAAGTTTATATGATTCTGGGATAAAGTATGATAAGAGTTGTTCCATACAACTATCTTACCATACTAGAAAGTTATTACCAGCTACAGTACAAAGACGATGATGTGGTATCATTACTACCGCCGTTCCATGAGCAAAATAGCTTGTAATGATATTGCAGATCACTTGGAGCGTTCCTTGGCGTAGCACTAACTGATATACTTGCACCATATGGATCAGTTATTGAGCCTCCGGACATGCAGTTGCCTCCATTAACATGTCCACTTACACTGGATGAACCACTATATGATCCGCTAACCGTGCCACTAATGTCAAATACAAAATTTGTATTTTTGTAGTTATCCGTATGGACACAAACAGTGAAGCTATAAGTAAGCTCGCGTGGCGATTTCGACCAATTCGCAGAGAATGATACTGAGGTTTGTCCAGGTTGCATAGTGTAAGTCCATATGACTGGTCCAACGCTCGATGTGCCCCACCCACTGAATGAATAGTTAGTGCGATACGGAGATCGAACACTTCTAAGGTCTATAGTTGGACTACCCTGCGTGATGGTCCCAGGGCCACCACTACCACCATTATCATAGAAGTAAAAGGTATAGAGCTGGGCAACTTCCCAGCGCGCTTGGAATATTGTAAGCCCATATTGAATTGTGCCGGCTGCACCGCTATTCCAATCTTGGGTCGTTCCGCCAGTAGCCACACTCCAGCCGACAAACTTCATATTTGTGAGGCTATATGGTGCACTGGAAGCTGAAGTGTATTGCATGCTCGATTCGCTTTTAGTATACGGAGTATCGTTGTAGGTTGTGCAATTTTCGTTCGTGCAGTAGCGCACAGTATAGGCGTAACTATAGGCCGGATAGAGGGTTTCGCTAAGATGCGTAGTGTTAAGAGTATAGCTTCCTGAAAGCGAGCGGTTCTCCGTGGTGGCGTTTTGATTGGTTGACCAACCAACATAGACACGATTCGCCAGTGTTTTTACGCTAGTTACATAATTTTGTGGTGTGTAGCTTATGCTGGTATCAGTAGTAGATTTTTGCCAGGTTTTACTACTAGTACATTCTGGATCGAGGCAGTATTTTACAAAATAGGTATAAGTTTTCTTAACATATTCTGGACGAATTGTAGTAGTGCCAGGTGTAATAGTAATCTTGGAGCCATTTTGAAGAATCGAGCCACCATAATTCCAGCCCTTGAAGTCGTAACCGCTTTTATCTGGATAATCCGCACAATTAACTACATATTCGAGCGAGGTGCGAGTCTCACTACCAACCGATGACCAGTTACAAGATGAGGCGCCTTCATAATTTACGGCATAATCATAGGTAATTAAAGCATAGACCGCCACAATCGATGTGGTTCCCTTGTTGATGGTAATCGAATTGCCATTATTATAGGTTGTGCCGTTATATTTCCAGCCAACAAATCTATAGCCGCTTTTGGCAGGAGCAAGATTACAATTAATCGTGTACGGCATTGAAGTGGTCGTCTTTGTTTCTTTTGCGGTACATACCGCATTGTTATTTTCATCGAGGTAGTTAATTACATAGTCATAGGTGATTAGTTTGAAGACCGGGAAAAGATAATTTTCGCCCACATGAATCTCAATTTTACCATTATCCTTGATAACAGGTCCGCCTCTAGTTGTAGACCAACCCAGGAAATCATAACCACTCTTAACGGCAGAAACTTGACCATTAGAGTAAATATTGTAGTTCGAAATAAGTTCAAGATCACTGACCTCAGTGTTAGTACGAACATAGTTGCCACTATTTACACAATTCTCATCATCCGCACAGAAGTTAACTTTAAAGATATTGTTCCAAATAGCTGAAACCTCAATCGATGTTTCATGTGGAGCGGTCAAGGTTTTACCATTACAGACTTCTGCGCCGCCCGAACAAACTTGCGTGCCACCATTATTGACTGCCGTTTTCCAGCCTTTAAACTCTTTGTAGTCACTGTAGCTAACGGTTGGAATTTGCGAATTTTTATTAATATCAAAAATGTGCGTTTTTTCACTAGCTGGACCATATATCAATGTACGTTCCTTGGTATTACCCGAGAATGTGCCATAGGCAGTCGTATATTTAAGATAATATGGACACTCATAGATTGCGCGTAGAGTGACAATTGGATTGGATGCACTGGCTACATAATAATCTTTGGAATACTTCGCACCGGTATTGGTATAGAGTGGCGAACAATTCGAGCCATCAACCCAATCTGAGGCGGCCCAGCCGAGGAAAGTTTTGCCTGGTTTGGTTGGTTCGGTCGGTGTAATTTTGAAGCCATAGCTTGGCTCGTAGACAGAGGCAGTGTCAGCCTGAATGGTTGGTGTTCCACCTTGTAAGTCATATGAAAGCGAATAGTTTGTAAGCGCATATTTAACCACGTCGACGTCTGGATCATAGAGACGGATAACGGTCGAGTCCAAGTTTGGATGATCTGAGCCTGGTGCCTGCCAGCAGGAACGAATATAAAAATCAAAGTATGCAGAGGCTTTTTGAGTGCTTTTGCTGTTATCGTTAATATCGGTTGCGGTCGGAGCAGCAATATTGGTCGATTCTGGATCAAACAATGCGATTATATAAATTCCCTCCGCATAAGAAAGCGCATTAGTACTGTCTTCATTGTAGAGTTTGTCTTCGCCAAACACTAATCTTGGATAAAGTTGAGCCATCTGCAAGGTTGCACCCTGATTAGTGCGACTCAGAACAACATTATTCGGATTAATAGCCTTAGGGTTTGTACCGGCAGACAATCTTTTATAATTAAGAATGAATCCGTGAGATTTAGCCTGCCCACTTTCAGTATAAAGTTCGTTGCAGGTAGAAGGATTAAAAGCAGCTAGGTTGCCCTCGGCCGCAGCATTCACGGCAAGACCTTTGATCGTCTCCCAAACTTTGCTATATATGCGCTGATCGGCAGGCACATCACGTTCAGCAATGTAAGCCGATTGAATAAAACGAAGTGCTTCGGCTTGCGCATCGATTTCGTTACGGGTCATAGTAAGCTCAAGCGTAGATTGAACCTTTGCTGTACTCGAGCTCATGACAGAAACGACACCAATTGCAACAAGACAAAAGATACCAACAGCAATCATAACCTCGACAAGAGTATCTCCAGCAAAAAACTTACGCTTAACCATAGTTTAAGTATAGCATAAACGTAAGTTTTTGTGTGGCTTAATGTAATTTTGCGGAAACTGGAAGCTTAGCTTTTTTCAGAATTGGTTCCAATTCTTTTTCTTCGAGCGTTTCATGCTTCAGCAATTCATTAGCGAGATCATCGAGCACGGCTTTGTTTGCCTTGAGTACTTCGATTGCACGCTTGGCAGCTTCGTCGGAGTAAGCTTTAACTTCAGCATCGATTAATTCGGCCGTTTTCTCAGAATATGGTTTGCCGGTCGTAATTGTATAATAACCGGTTGATTCTTCTGGGAAGACCATATTACGAAGCTTATCACCCATACCTTCACCAATAATCATTGACTTAGCGAGCTCTGCAACGTTTTTAAGATCAGATGAGGCGCCAGTCGTAACGGCATCTTTACCCAAGATTAATTCCTCAGCCATACGTCCACCCATGGCGCGAGCCAAGATGTCCTTGAGTTCGTAGATGCTCTTGTAGCTGCGATCCTCTGGAGGCAAGAACCAAGTAACGCCACCAGTGTTACCACGTGGGATGATTGTTACTTTATGTACGGGATCAGAATCTGGCAAAACGTGGCCAACAATAGCGTGCCCCGCTTCGTGATAAGCAGTAATTTTCTTTTCGTAGTCATTCATGACTTTCGATTTGCGTTGTGGGCCAATTGCTACGCGTTCAAATGCCTCGGTGAGGTCGTTATTAGAAATAGCTTTATGACCTTCGCGAGCAGCAGTAATGGCAGCTTCGTTGGCAATATTTGCAAGATCGGCACCAGAAGAACCAGCGGTTTTCTTAGCGAGAGCCTCAAGATTAACATCAGCCTCGATTGGTTTGTTCTTGAAATGAACTTTAAGAATTTCGAGACGATCTTTACGTTCTGGCAAAGTTACATTAATGTGACGATCGAAGCGACCTGGACGAAGCAAGGCTTTGTCAAGCATATCGACACGGTTCGTTGCAGCCATGACGATGACGCCAGATTCATTATCGAAACCATCCATTTCAACAAGGATTTGATTCAAGGTTTGCTCATCTTCACGACCGGCACCGCCGCGCGCATCACGCTTGTGCGCAACAGCATCGATTTCATCAATAAAGATAATTGATGGAGCGTGTTTCTTGGCTTTACCAAATAAATCACGAACGCGAGATGCGCCAACACCGACGAACATTTCAGCGAATTCAGAGCCTGAAATCGAGAAGAATGGCACATTTGCTTCACCAGCAACTGCGCGCGCCATCAAAGTTTTACCCGTACCAGGATCACCAGCTAGAAGAACGCCGCGTGGAATTTTAGCACCTAGTTTTTCATATTTTTTAGGATTCTTGAGAAAATCAACTATTTCAGTGAGGTCTTGCTTGGCAGCCTCGTTGCCAGCTACATCCTTAAAGAGAACTTTTTTCTTGTCTGGACCATAAACCTTGGCACGGGATTTGCCAAAGCTCATCGACTGATTGTTGGAAGCCTGTGCCTGCTTCATCATGTAGCTAAGGAATAATACGACAGCAAGAACTGGAACGATAGTCATTGCAACATTCAAGATAATTCCAGCCACGTCAACTTCTTCACGATATTCAATTGATGGGTATTTTTTGGCACATTCAGTTAGCTCATTGCCACTCAATTCAGCACAGTGATTAACTAGACCAAGCTCGTAAAGCGTACCGGCGGAATCCTTACGGGAATATTCCGTTGGAATATCTTTATCCTTAAGAGTAACATCAACATTATTGCCAGTAATGGTAAGTTTTTTGATATTTCCTTCTGGATCGTTGGCTCGCATGATGATATCCGATAGTGGCACCTCGGTCTTTTGCGTGTTGTCACCATTGATAGAATTAACAATGAAGATACAACAAACGATCATGAAAATTGCAAAAATCACACTACGAATAGAATTGGACGCACCTGTAGATGGTTTTGCTGGCATTTTTTTATTTTGTTCTGACACAGTTTTTTCTCCTTATGTATCAATTTTAACACGAAGATGCTAGATTTTTTGAAAAATGTGATATAATAAGTACAGCCGTCTGGGTGTAGCACAGTTGGTAGCGCGCGACTTTTGGGAAGTCGAGGTCGCAGGTTCAAGTCCTGTCACCCAGACCACAAGATTACGAATAAAAAACGAAGAGCTTGCTCTTCTTTTTTTGAGTAATCGCAGTGGGCTTTTACTTTTTGCTTTGCAAAAAGTAAGACCATTTTTTGTGTAACAAAAAACTCAAAAAGCAGACTTGGCTGCTTCGCAGGCAAGTCCTGTCATAAATCGTTCGCCCCCCTTTACTATTTCCGCCCGCTCTGGGTGGGTTTTTTTATTCTTTTTTGTGATATAATTTATTTACATCTGGGTGTGGCGCAGTTGGTAGCGCGCAGCGTTCGGGACGCTGAGGTCGCCTGTTCAAGTCAGGTCACCCAGACCATTTTTGTGCAATTTTTCCATTAATAGCATATTCGCCGACTGACTTGGGCTTTCGCGCAAGTCAGGTCACCCAGACCACAAGATTACGAATAAAAAACGAAGAGCTTGCTCTTCTTTTTTTGAGTAATCGCAGTGGGCTTTTACTTTTTGCTTTTGCAAAAAGTAAGACCATTTTTGTTGGAAACAAATCATTATTCCCCTTATGCTATAGACAAAAATTGATTTTTGTGCTATAATTAAAAGATAGGCACTTTTCACAAAAAAATAGCAAAGGGGGGCATATTAATGCCAATGCCAATATTAGATTCGAGCTTATCATACATGATAAGTGGCTGGCATGTCGTCTCATACAGCGACGATGTCTGCCAGAAGATTACCGATGAAATCAGTAGTTTTCTAAACAGTAAACGACGCTACTTATATAGTAGTGTTATCGCTAGGAAGTACGGTCTAACCGATATGTATGGGGAATTTTTCAAAATTCACATTAAACAGCTATCGGGCATGAATCCGGCGAGCGGAATCGTCGAAAAAGTTTATTTCAATATCGAGACAGATTTTGTCTGTTTATTCATTAAGGACGCAAAAGGCTCCGTGTATGTAATTCAAAACACAAACCCGATTTTAATCAGACTGGGTCCACGAGAGCTCTAAAAAAGTAAAAAAAGTGCTACAGCCCGCATATAAGCGGGCTTTTTTCATACAAGATCCGAGTTCAAATAGTAATAATATTCCAAAAGTTCCTGCGAGTAATTTTTAATGATACCATCCGGTAAGACCAACATGCGTGTGATGCCGATTTGGTCGACAAATGACGGATTGTGCGAGACGACAATTAATGTGCCGGAATAATCCTTGAAGTTTTCGCCAATGATTTTTTGCGTTTCAGGATCAAAGTGGTTGGTTGGTTCATCCAAAATAACCACGTTTGCACGTTTCATGAGAATTTTGCAGAGCGCCACGCGTGCTTTTTCGCCTGGAGAAAGGACTTCGACTTTTTTATAAATATCGTCATCGTAAAACAAAAAGTTTGAAAGAATGCCGCGCGTTTCGGTGTCCGTATAATCATAGCTTGAAACATTTTCTATAATCGTGCGGCGCTCGTCGAGAATTTCGAGCTCCTGCGCGTAGTAGGCGATTTCGGTTTTTGGATTAATGATAACCGAGCCACTTTTGGGTTGAAGTTTGCCGACGATTAGTTTAAGTAGTGTCGACTTACCGATACCGTTTTCACCAACAACCAAAAACTTTTCACCACGATTCAATGTGAATGATAATTTTTCATAAAGTGGCGGCATATTTTCGTAATTAAAAGTGACATTTTGAAGTTCGATTGGCATGCGGCCGCTTTGATTTTTTGGCGTAGTGTCGATGGAAATTTTTTGATATTCCTTGGTACGTGTTTCAAGTTCGTCCAACTTCTTGGCAAGGACTTTTTCACGCTGGTGGCCCATAGCAATCAGGGCAGTGTTCGAACGTTTGGCAGCACGCGCACGATCGACAAATTCCTGGATGCGCTTAATCTCGCGTTCCTGCTCAGAAATACGACGGTCTTTGGCGGCCATTTCGGCGGCATAAATTTTGCGGAAATTCGCGTAATTCCCTTCATAAACTGAAAGTTTATGAACCGTTTTATCAATGAAAAGCGTTTTATTGGTAACTTGATTGAGAAAATCCTGGTCGTGCGAAATAACTAAAACTAGACCGTCATAATGACGCAAAAAATTAATCACGAATTGCTTAGTTTGCACATCAAGGTGGTTGGTCGGCTCATCCAAAAGCAGGACTGGTGCATTTTCAAAAAGCACCTTCGCGAAGGCAACTTTGGATTTCTGGCCACCAGAAAGATCTTTGACTTTTTTATCAGCAAGGTCGCCGAGGTTCATTTTTTCCATGATGTCGAGAATTACAATGTCGGCTTTGTATGGATCGTATGAATCAATCAAATCTTGCAAATCATTGATACGATTTAAAATTGCCGTACTGTTTGGATATTTGGCTAGTTTTTCGTATTCCTGATTGAGCTTTTCCTGCAGTTCGTCGATTGGGCGGGCTTCATAAATATAGTCCCAGACCGTGATGTCGGCTTTTTCGTCAGGAATTTTGATTTCTTGTGGTAGATAGCCAATGCGATTAAATGGAAAAGTAATTTCGCCGTCGTCCAATTTTTGATCGCCGAGCAGGACTTTGAAAAATGTGGTTTTGCCGGCGCCGTTCACCCCCACAACGCCAACTTTGTCGTCGCGCTCGAGATGAAAATTACAATCATCATAAATGATCTCGGTGCCAAAAGCGAGTTTGAGATGTGTGCCTTGCATTATTTAATTAAAGCGAGAAAGTCGTCTTCGGAAATGGTTGGAATGTTTAGTTGAGCGGCTTTGTCGGTCTTTCCTTTGCCTGGTTTTTCGCCAGCGATTAGTGCAGTAGTGGTTTTAGTGACGGAGCTAGTAATAGTTGCGCCGAGCGCACGGAGTTTGTCCTCGGCTTCTTCACGGCCCATGCTCGAAAGCGTGCCGGTAATAATGTAGCTTTTACCAACAAGCGGTAGAGCGGACATGTCTTGATGGATTGGATTCATACCAAGTTCTTTTAATTCGTCGAGGAGTTTAAGATTGTCTTCGTCGGCAAACCAAGCCAGAATCGATTCAGCAACCACTTCGCCAATATCATTAATTTCAAGCAATTCATCCTTGGTGACGTCACGCAATTTTTCGATTGAGCCAAATTTGCGATCGAGCACGGAGGCGGTTTGGGCGCCGACGTGGCGAATACCAAGAGCAGTGATGAATTTGTTGAGGGCTGGAGTTTTGGATTTTTGAATCGCGTCAACCAAATTGTTGGCAGATAGCTCAGCAAAACGTTCAAGCTCAGCAACTTTAATTGGCGTGAGACGATATAAATCAGCGATTGACGAAACGAGACCAGATTCGACGAGTGCGGCGACATTTTTCTCACCCAGGCCTTCGATATTTAGGGCTGGCTTCGAGGCATAATATTCAATGGCGCGCTTCAAAATCAAATCGGAGGTTTCACCTTTGACGCGATAAACAACTTCGCCGTCCGAACGATAAAAATTGAGTTCTGGATATTGCTCTTTGAGAGCCTCTTCGTAGTCAAACGGCTTAGTTCCCTCCGGGCGGAGCGTGGTTAAGACTTCTTTGACTTGCGGAATAATATCACCAGCTTTGTAAATAATTACCGTATCACCAATGCGAATGCCGAGGCGTTCAATTTCGTCAGCATTGTGAAGCGTGGCGTGGCGCACGGTCGAACCGGCAACCTCGACTGGGTCCAAAATTGCAACTGGTGTAGCGGCGCCCGTGCGGCCAATTGTAATCACAATATCACGAACTTTTGTAGTTGATTCTTCGGCCGGGAATTTGAAGGCGACGGCGGCACGCGGGGTTTTACCGACAATGCCAAGACTATCATAAATGACGCGATCATTAATTTTAATGACCATACCATCCGTATTAAATGGTAAACCTTTGCGATAATCGTCCAATTTATGAATATATTCAAAAAGATTTTTAGTGTCGTTGCCAGCCCAAACTAAATCCTCGTTTGAGGTGCGGAATTTCATGGCGCGCAGTTTTTCGTAGGCTTCTTTGTGAGTCGGAAGATTTGGCTTGACCAAATCATAAGCCATAAATTTGAGCGGGCGAGAAGCGGCAATTTTGGGATCGAGCTGACGAATCGAACCGGCAGCAAGATTGCGTGGATTGGCGAATTCTTTTTCGCCCAGCGCGCGTTGTTTTTCCTGAATTTTTTCAAAATCTTCTTTAAAAATAATGATTTCGCCACGAACTTCAACTTCGCCTGGCTCGTCGATTTTAATTGGAATATTTTCGATTGTGCGCACATTCATTGTGACATCTTCGCCAACTAAGCCATCGCCGCGCGTAACGGCCTGAACAAACATACCATCCTTATAATGCAACGAACAAGCAAGGCCATCCATTTTAATATCAGTGAAGAATTCTTTGATTTGGCCGCCCGGAATGAGCTTTTCGTTGCGCGTAATCCAGTCACGCACTTCTTCTTCAGAAAAAACATCTGCAAGACTAATCATACGTTTTTCGTGAGTCACTTTTTGGAATTTATCGAGCGGCTTACCAGCTACGCGCTGCGTTGGCGAATCGGGCGTAATGAGCTCAGGAAATTCCTCCTCGAGCTTAGCAAGTTCGTGTTTTAATGAGTCAGCGGCCGCTTCGGACATAATTGACTCGTCCAAAACGTGGTAATGATAACGATAATCGTTAATAATTTCGCGCAATTTTACAATGCGTTCTTCAGCTTCACTTTTCTTCATAATCTAGCATCCATCGGTAATAAATATATAGGTATGATGTACCATATATTACAGTAAAACATGTCATAATCAAAAGGCAGAATGGAATAAATGGGATACCGGCTGCCCACTCGAAAGTTTTCATCCAGAGATCGAAAAGAATCAATGGCAACATTACGATTGCCCACATTAGAGCCAAGGCAATGATGAGCGCAAAGAGGCGAATAATAAACTTAATGCGTCGGCCAGCCATAAGGTCAGATGCGGTATGCATGGCCTTCATTGGATAGAGGCCCGGCACAGTGACTGAAATTAATGCAATTAGAGTGCTGGATAACAGATAACCAGAAATTAGGAACATGAGCGCCGAGAAAATGAAGAATACTAGCGCATAGAACGGCGTCGAGAGAAAGTCCGTAGTGACAGCTGACGAATACACAACAATGAAGATAAAAATTGGTACACAATCAAGAATGGCGTATAGAAAAACAACAAAAGTTGAGACGATTGGCGAACCCGCATTATAGAGCGCGTCGCGCAATTTGAGTTTGTGCCCCGCAAAGAAATGGCGCAGAAGATAAATGGTAACCAACCACATAATGAGGAATAGAATAACACCAAAAACCATCTGGGTTTCGCTCATAGTAGTAGAGAGGCCACCAGTGGCAATGGTTGAAATAAGAAGCAGGCCAGCTTTGGCGACTTGACCGACTTTCAAACCATTTTCTTCAGCAGTAATATCAAGCGTATCCTGGAAATTGACATAAACATCCTCATCCATCAAGCCCACAAACATAATATTGCAAACTACAACTAGTGAAATAAAAATCGCAAAGATTTTCCAGTTTTTAACCAAGACTTTGAATGTCTCGGCGAGATGCGCCATGATGCCTGGCACTTCGAGTGGGCGAACATAATCCTCACGATATGAGCGTTTGAAACTTTTGTGCAATTTCACGCGTGGGGTTTTGTTTTTCTTGGGAAATTTTTTGCTTTTAGAATTTGGTTTTGCCATGCTCAAGCCTTTCAATACGTTTTTCGATCGGAGGATGAGTGCTAAATAGATTGTTTAAGAATCCTTTGCGCAACGGATTATTAATATATAGTGCAGCCGTTGCTGTATTTTGATTTTTCATTGGCGCCGATTGGGCTTGCAATTTCTTGAGCGCATTAATCATGCCTTCTGGATAACGCGTAATATTAACGGCAGAGGCATCGGCGAGATACTCGCGTTCGCGCGAGACTGCCATTTGTGCAATCGAGGCAAAAAGTGGTGCAAGAATAGCGGTAAGAATCATCAAAACTGCACCAACTGGACTACGTTCTTCGTCGCGATGACGACTACCATAGAAAAGAAGGCGCGAGGAAAGATCAGCAAGTAAGCCCACCATACAAACGAGACCAAACACAATCGTCGAAACGCGAATGTCATAGTTTTTAATGTGTGACATTTCATGTGCCATGACGGCGGTTAATTCATTATCATCCATAATGTCGAGGAGGCCGGTCGTTGCAGCAACGATAGCCGTTTTAGGATTACGACCAGACGCAAATGCATTTGGTGCAGAATCTTGGATAATGTAGACTTTTGGCATCGGCAAACCCGTAGTAATACTGAGATTTTCGACGGCTGCATAGAGACGCGGGCAATCCTTTTTTTCGATTTCTTTGGCACCCGCCATAACGGCGGCAAGAGAACCCGAAAGAAAATATTGAATCAAGGCATAACCTAATGCCACGATTAGCGTCCAGAGCGAAATTGTCCAATCATTGAAGTAAATTGCAAAAAGACAAGAAATCGCGCCAATAAGGATTACAAAAACAGACATCAAGATGATAGTTTTGCGTTTATTGGCGGCGATTTGCTTGTACATTTTATTTCCGACTAGAATTGGACCTTTGGAGCGTTATTGATGACGGCTTTTTCAGTCTCGTCAACATCATAATAATCACGCTTCTTGAAGTGGCCAGCAATTTTATTGACTAAAACTGATGGGAAGGTCTTAATTTTAGTATTTAATTCTTTAGCGCCAGCATTATAGAAACGGCGTGCAGCTTGAATTTTGTCTTCAGTATCGGTAAGGTTAGCGGTAAGCTCTTTGAAGTTTTCGTTAGCCTTAAGTTCTGGATACGACTCAGAAATGGCCATGAGGCGGCTAAGTGCACCAGTGAGTGACTTGTCAGCTTCAGCGGTTGAAGCGACAGTACGAGCACCCATCATTTTAGCGCGCGCTTCAGAGACAGCTTCGATAGCATCTTTTTCGTGCTTTGCATAACCTTTGACGGTCTCGACAAGATTTGGAATCAAATCAGCACGGCGTTTGAGTTGAACCGTGATATCTGACCACGCTTCATCGACGCGTTCGTTCAATTTTACGAGTCCGTTATAGCACGCAATAAAGATGATGACGAGCAGTACCACTATTGCGAGTATACTGAGACCAATTATTAATCCTGTGTCCATTTTTTCTCCTTTTTATGCTAATAATTATACACTAAGTTTAGCATTAGTGCAACTTAGGCTAAAACTCGAAAAACACCAAAACGATGCCAATTATTGAGACCAAAATACATAGAAGCTTGCGGCAGACAACTTTCTTGCGCAGATCTTCTTTGATGATTTTTGGAAAGAAAAACGTTAAAATGGCACCGATAATAAACGAGAACGCGCCCTGAAAACCTGAAATAATATTCACCATCGCGAGCGGAAGCGTAACATTGGCAAGATTTGATAATGCACCCGCACCAGAATTGATAACTTCGTTGAGGAAGTTAAAGCCAATGTAGAGCTTGCCATTTTTCTTAATCGTTCGAATAAATGACTTGCGATAGCTTTTTATCAGTATTAACACTATGCCAATACAAAGATTGGCGGCCTGATTCCAGAAAACGCACGAGCCATAGGTATCATTACGCAACGCAATGTCGAATAAGAAATAATAAAGCGCGTAGCCAAGTGCCGATAATCCCGCCAAAATCAAGACTTTGAAGCGTCCACCTTTTTGTTTTTTGCTTGGCTGGAGGCTAATAATAATCGCAGAGGCGATAATTATACCCGCGCCAATCAGCTGCCAGATTGTAAAAAATTCCTGGAAGAATATCGCACCAAGCAGATAGGCAAAAACTGGTATTAGCTGAAAAACTGACACAACAATCGTCGTATCGGCCTTCCCTAGCGCCAAGAGATAAAACCAAGTCGCCAGAATATACACGATTGCCGCGCACAAAACCGAGATGATTGCGATAGGATTTGCATGGATTTCGAAATTAGCAATGAAGAGACTAATCGGCAAGAAAAGTAGACCAGAAACTAACGTCGAGAAGACCAAGAGCGTCTTAATATTTGTCGCACTTTTGGACTTTGTGACCAAAAATTTATCCATGTAGTTTGTTACTACATAGAGCATAGTTGCTAGAACTTGACACATTACTGCTCCGGTCATACCTATGCATTATATAATACTTATGCTTTAATTTCTACTAAGAACAAAAAATCCCGATTTAAAGGGGGGTTTAAATCGGGATTTAATGGTGCGAATGAAGAGACTCTAACTCTCGACCTCTTCCTTGGCAAGGAAGCGCTCTAAACAACTGAGCTACATTCGCACGTCTTTTTACATTATAGCATACTTTTTTATTTTGTGGCAAATTTCGCGATAGTTTGCTCATTTTTGAACGTTTTTCACTTCAAAAGTGGCCACAAAATAAAAACCCCTCCAAAACTGGAAGGGTTTTATTTTTATTACATATGGAAGCTATTGTTTTAGAAGTTCAAATACCCGACTGGTTTCGTTGTCGCCGAATATCCAGTCAACTTCAAGATCGGACGGCAGCTCATTACAAATGTAAAGAGCCAATGCTAATATTTTAGCCTGTCGACCAGTCAGATTTGACACCCTAACGTCGTCAAGTACATTATTGAGTACAACCAAGAATTGTTCGGAGTCTATCTTTGGCGCCTCAATATTTTCATACACTATGTCATTTGAGGTCTGCCCAAAAACAATTTTTGCGGTCTTTTTGAGCTCCTCCTCAAGCTCACTGACCTGCTTGCGCAGGTTCTTTTCTTTTTTCTCAATCGCTGCACTTTTTTTCTTCAACTCATCAACTTCATCGAGAAGCATTTTTGCTTTTTCATGCTCCTGGCGATATTCTGCAACAAGTTTAAGGATATTTTCTTTGAGAGAATTGAGAGTATTTATTGCTTTTTCCGCCTTTTCGTTCTTTACTAGCACCGATCGAGAGATCTCTAAGTGCGCCTTACTATAATTATATAGCGCCTCCTGGTCTGCCTTGAGTTGCTTCAATAATTCTTCTCTATTCATCTGCTTCATCCCCCCCGTCAAACATAGACAAAATTTCTTCGAGCCAATCTTCGGACTCTATTATTTCCTTAAGTTCGGCAAAAACATATTTTTTTCGCCCTCCCGAATGTGATGTTGGAGAAAATGTTCTGGTGGGCTTATCCAAAAAATCCTGATAGTCCATTCCATTCTCCTCCGCATATTCCCTCGCGAAAGAACGAACACTCGGAGCAGAAACGCCATATTTTTCAGCAATCTCTACATTTGTTCGGCCTTTTTTACGCAGCGAAATATAATTTTCGCGCATTTTACTGATTCGTGCAATTCGTTGTTTTTTTTCTTCCATATACCCACACCTGCCTCATATAATTAATGTACAAACACTTCGTTCCTTTATTATTATAACATACTTTGTTATTTTTTTCAATACTTATAGCTAAACATTAATCAACCTCCCAAACATCTTGCACACATTCGTAATATAATTTAGAAAGGATGTTAAGAATGGGGAGTAGAACCATGCAAGAAAAACAAAGGCTCATTTATGGGGCCAGAATTAGGTTAGGTTGGTTTATGGAGGCCAAAAGACTCGGTTC
>JAZUJS010000086.1:0-1928 GCA_045642865.1 Candidatus Nanosyncoccus sp. | reverse complement strand
TAGGGGTAACCAAAGATAGCAATAAAATCTTAGCTATCTCACTTTTTATTCATTTTTCTACATCGTAACTACGCATTTGTCGGATGAACCAAAAAAAAGTCCGCTATCGTCCGCTATCGTCTGCTATCGTCCAAGTGACGGTAGCAGATGTCGTAACTTTGCATCAGATTCCGAAAGGGGAGTAAAATCAGTACGGGCGCGTTACTGATTCATAATAGACTCATAACTGACCTGTTACTGACTAAAAACTCAAAAGTGTTTAAGTGAAAAGTTATCGCGGAATACGCAAAAACGCTCTTTGAAATATTGACACAACACCAGCATTCGTCTGGAATTAGCCTACGCCAAGGCTCGCTGTATCGTCTTCCAGACGAATGCTGACGTTGGAGCCAAATGTTTTCGATGTTTTTTATGTTTTTCAAAATCGACTGTGAGATGCACACAAAGTTGTCATCACCTTGTACTGGCGAGGTACTGCCCTCCAGGCAGAAGATTAGGACTATGCTGATTCCGAGGGCGTTGCCCCCGGTTACTCAAATACAGATTCCAGGCTTGTGGCTTCTTCCCCTCATCAGAATGGATTTTATCCGTAGGCATTTTAATTTCAACCATTGGGCATTTTACCAAGCGCCCCAGTCGCTATTTTGTGTTTTGGACTACCCACGTACTGGGACAAGCCCATATTTCCAAAACATTTACTATTTATCTTTCCCCCTTTTGCGTTATTGTATGCGTTTCCCCCTTGAGGGGGTTAGGGGGCCTTTTATTTTTCGCCATATTGTCGATTTTGGGCATTAGACCTTATTTTCCATTTATTTTATTGCTCATAAACATTTTCTTTTTATATTTTTATTCCACCGCGCCAGCCTTTTGCGCTTGCGTATCGTTTCTTGCTTGGGGAGTGAAAGAAAATCGGGGAAAATTTTTGCCGATTCCTAAAAATAATTTATCTTTGCAGAGTTTTGAGGGTCAACGAGTCTATGAGCGTTTCTTCCTTCAGAACGCCGTTGGCCGTTAGACTCAGCCATTGTGGTGCAGTCAGGATGGGTGAACAACGGCTGACTGCTGAAAACTGAGACAGTTGGATACTTACTGAAATTGAATCTATAATACCAAATTTATATACCAAACTATCATGAAAAAAATCCTTTTTACCTCAATGTTGCTGGGCGGTCTTGCCGTTTGCAACAACGCCGATGCCCAGTTGTCGAAGAATCCTGACAAGTTCCTGGGTAACATTACAACTCGTTATCAAGTGGATTACGGTAACGAGAAGTATTACACTCTCTGGAATCAGATTACCTGCGAGAACGAATCGAAGTGGGCTTCCGTGGAAGGCACGAACAACTCGTTCAACTGGGGTAGTGACAATGCTTACAACTATGCCAAGCAGCACAACTTCCCATTCAAGTTCCATGCTTTCATCTGGGGCTCACAATATCCTACATGGATTGAAAGCCAGACTCCGGAGAAACGCTATACGGAGATTGTGCAATGGATGGATCAGGTGAAGAAGCATTATCCTGAACTTCCGCTTATCGACGTGGTGAACGAGGCTCTGCCTGGTCACCAGCAGGGTACTCACTACTTTGAAGAAGCCTTGGGCGGTTCGGGCAAGAGTGGCTATAACTGGATTGTGAAGACTTTTGAACAGCGAATATGAAAACAATAAAACTAATAATTTGCATCAGCCTATTATGGATGATTGGCATTGGAGTACAAGCGGAAGAAATTCCTAACAATGAAATTTGGTACACAAGTATGGATGGGAATATTGTGAAACCTTATAATCAAGAATTTGGTGGAGCCATTATTATTAGCAACTCATATAAGAATGGCAAAGGAATTATTACTTTTGACAGAGACGTTACAAGTATTGGAAATCGTGCATTCAATCGTTGTTCCGGCTTGACTTCAATCACCATTCC
>JAZUJS010000085.1:0-33484 GCA_045642865.1 Candidatus Nanosyncoccus sp. | reverse complement strand
ACAGGACATCAACAATGTGCCATCAGGAACATTTTCCACATCAACATAAAAATCATGATAAAAATAATAATCCACCGTCTCGTTTTCAATCATTTCGTCAGTAATCCACAAAGGATTTTCTTCAGGAATAAAACGCGGAGCATTTGGATCATTTGGATCGGCCTTCTGGATAAAATTTCCATCAATAAAATCATCAAAAGTAATGGCCGAGGCATCGTAACTATTGCCCAAACCCAAAAAAACCGCACCGAGTAAAATAAAAACGGCGCTAACAAAACTATGCTTTATTATTTTATACATTATTGACCTCCGGTTCTTATGCTTATTTTATATAAACAAAACCACTTTGTCAATTGGGGTTTTTAATTTTTTTACAAAAATAACATTGCGTTTAGATGTTTTATGCTAGAATGAAACTATGCATATAGTTATAGAGGGACAAGATGGCACAGGCAAAGACACGCAAGCTCAATTGCTTGTCGAATATTTGCGTTCACAAGGCAAAACCGTCCATTTTTACGCCGAGTCCGGCACCGCATCCGAAAATCCATTTCTCGCTAAAATCGCCGAATTAAATTACGGTTCCGACCAAAATATTGACGCCAAAACTCACGCGCTTCTATATCTCGTCAACCGCTATCAACAATGGCACGACGTCGCCGAGCCAGCCCTCAAGAAGAACGAAATCGTCATCACGACTCGCAACTGGCTCTCTACTCTAATTTATATAGGATATGTAAATGGCGTCAGTAAATCAGCCATCATCAAGATGCATAAAAGTATTTTGCCAGACCGTTATTTTAGGCCAGATCGCATCGTCATCCTAACTCTCACCGAAGAAGAACGCGCCGCACGTCGCATTGCGCAGGGCGAACGCACCACCAAAGAAATCTGGAAGTCCAAGCCGTCCGAATTCCAACAAAAAGTTAATAACTCCTACTTACGAGTCGCCAAAGAGTACAATATTCCAACCTTATCGGCCGCCGGCACTCCGGAAGAAGTTTTCGAGCGTCTCAAGAAGCTGTTCGAGCTTTAAGCGGAAATCCTATGCACGATTCTTGGAAATCATTTCTTGATTCTGAATTTGCAAAACCCTATTTTAAGGAACTTTCTGATTTTTTGCGCACCGAATACTCCAATAAAACAATTTTTCCATCCAAATCACAAGTTTTTTCAGCCTTCACAACAGATCTAAACGATATCCACGTCGTAATTCTTGGCCAAGATCCATATCATACGCCAGGCGCCGCCATGGGTTTAGCTTTTTCCGTGCCAAATTCCGAGCCCATTCCGCCATCACTCAAAAACATCTACAAGGAAATTGATTCTGATATCGGCAAGCACCTCATCAAAACCGGCAATCTTAAACCTTGGCAAGATCAAGGCATTCTTCTGCTCAATAATGTTTTGACCGTCGAAGCCCACAAAGCTGGCTCACATCGTGGCAAAGGCTGGGAGATTTTTACAGAAGCAACCATAAAATACCTCAATGAAACCTGCCCACATCTAGTATTTATTTTGTGGGGCCGCGACGCACGCAATAAAAAACCGCTTATTGACCAATCAAAACATTTTATTATTGAATCTGCACACCCATCACCACTTTCTGCTTATAATGGATTTTTTGGTAGCAAACCATTTAGTAAATGCAACCAAAAACTCAAAGAATGGGGAATGAAGCAAATTGAATGGTAAAAAATAACCCCTTCGCGGGGCTATTTTTTAATCAATCCATTTAATTAGTTGCTTATATTCATCAGAATCTTTGTCGTATGAATCCAGAATATCATCAATGTATGATTTTCCGGTCGTAATATCCAAAGTTTCAACATCTGGCATTGAAGCGAGCATTCTTACCACAACTTCGTCAGTCGAGAAATTCGTCATCGATTTTGAAGAATCGGTCGAATGCGAATGTACGCGCAAATTACGAAACACGAAACGCTTAATTCCTGCTTGCAAACAGTATTTTAGACAGTTATCACAAGTCGCGACATTATTATATATAGTACAACCAGTCAAATCACGACGCGCAAAAAGCACTGCATTCATTTCGGAATGAGTAGAAAAAAGATATTTAATTGGGCGTTCCGACAAAGTCATTTTTGACTCGTCTGCACCTTGGATCAAACCAGTGTATCCGGTCGAAACAACACGGTGATTTTTATCAACAATAATACAACCACACTTCGTAGAAGGGTCTTTAGATTTAGTCGAAATCAATTCGGCAATCTGCAAAAAATATTCGTCCCACTCGCGTTGTTTGTCAGTCATTTTTTCCTCCATTTGCATTAATTATAGCACGTGGTGGGTTGATAAAAATAAAAAGAGTGCTATTAATCTCACCAAAATTAAACAGGAGACCTCATGCACCCCAAAAAACTTATCGTTTTTCTTCTAATATTAAGTCTTTTAACCATACCGCTTCCGCTTGCAACTCACGCCAAAACATGTCCAGAACTTAAAATAATTTACGCGCGTGGCTCCGGCGAAGACCAAGACACCAATGCAAGTTTCGCAGAAATTAAAAATACACTTGAGCCCAAGCTAAAAACCACCACCATCAATTACGAATTTGAGGATCTTACGTATCCAGCCGTCGCAATCGGAATGGATACGCTACCAGGCATCATCATAAGCGGAGGGAATGCTTATAAATTCGGCGACAGCGTCAAAACCGGCACAAAAAATCTTATCGACACAATCAATGCCTGTCCGGATACGAATTACGTACTCCTCGGCTATTCGCAAGGTGCCATCGTCGTCATGAATGCGCTCGAAAAAATCAATCCTAACCAAATTATTTACGCCGCAACCTTTGGCGATCCAAAAGTCTATTTCCCGGAAGGTATTGGTCTCATTCCGCCCGCTTGTCAAAATATCGGCCTTTCCGAATATCGTAAATACGCACCAGATTGCCGCACAATTCATGGAATACTAGGCGCCCGAATTCCATACAGAACCGAAGAATATCTTGGCAAAGTTGGTACTTGGTGCAACAAAAAAGATATTATGTGTAGTACATTCTTTAGCATCGACGACCACGTAAATTATATTAGTGATGGCCTATACGAAGATGCAAGCCGAATCATTTTTGATAAAATTACCGAGACTTTTCATTTGCAAAATACCGTTTCATCACAACATGATACAGCCTTCCTAATCGATTCGACCGGCTCAATGGGGCGCCTATTCGAAAGTTACAAAAAAGAGGCTCTGCGCCTAGCAGAAAAGACTTTAAACATCGGCGGTCGCATCGCACTGTTTGACTATCGCGATCTTCAAGAAGGTTATGAACTCAAGGAGCATTGCGATTTTTCTAACTGTACACTCGAAACTTTTACTCAAGAACTAGATTCAATTACGGCCGATGGCGGCGGCGATGACGACGAATCTCTCCTCTCAGCAGCGTTGCATACCATGAAAAAATTAAGCTGGCAATTTGGTGCCACCAAATCACTCGTCATTTTGACAGACGCCGGCTATCATATGCCAGATTTTGACCACGTCACAATTGACGACGTCGTCAAACTTAGTCAAGAAATTGATCCGGTCAATTTTTACATTATTACCGAACCAGAAATAGCTGATTCCTATCAAGAACTCGCTAATCGCACCGGCGGAGCCGTCATTACCGACCCCGAAGATTATTTACCACTTTCCGACCAAATTATCGAACGAAGTGATGCACTCAAAAAGGAAATCATCGACTACGGACCACTCACAGAAGTACCATACATTGAGACAATTTCAAGCGCTCAACTCTCAGACTCAGAAATTGCCATCGACTACGCTTCAAACAATGCCGACTCGTTTTTACTCATCTTAAATGATGCCATTCTCGGCCAAACCACAGAGCACAAAATCACGCTTACCGACCTTGATTCTAATCAAGAAAATATCGTAACCATTATTCCACTCAGCAACGGAATGCGCGGCGAGCCGGCTCAAATCGTACTTGAGATGCAACCCAAAAATTTACCGGACAAAATTACCCCGATTACTACCCCAGACAAGCAGCCGGAAAACACCCATTTCGCAATACCGGGCATCCCAAATACTGGCACAGTTTCTATCTAGACATTTTATGGCTTTTATGCTATAATTATCGTCATGATTTTAAGCAAAGATAAGATTCGAAATGTCGCAATTATTGCGCACGTCGACCACGGTAAAACGACATTGGTTGATGGGCTCCTCAAGCAATCCCATGTTTTCCGCGACAACCAAGCCGAAATGTCCCAGACCCTCATTATGGATTCCATGGATCAGGAACACGAACGCGGAATTACAATTACCGCCAAACAAACTTCAGTTTTTTACGGCGATTACAAAATTAATATTATCGATACCCCAGGCCACGCCGATTTCTCTGGCGAGGTCGAGCGTACACTCAACATGGCTGACGGCGTCATCCTTGTTGTTGATGCCCAGGAAGGCCCAATGCCTCAGACTAAATTCGTGCTCCAAAAAGCCCTTAGTTTGAAGCTCCGCCCAGTTGTCGTAATTAACAAAATCGATAAGCCAGCCGCTCGTATCGAAGAAGTTAAAGATGAAATTTCTGATCTCTTCCTCGAACTTGCAACCGACGAATCACAACTTAATTATCCAATCTACTACGCAATTGCCCGCGATGGTAAAGCTGGCAAAACCACCGACCTCGACGACGATTTGCACGTTATTTTCGAATCGATTATCAATGATATTCCAGCACCAAAAGTCGACGAAGACGCGACAAAGGGTGCCCAACTTCTTGTAGCTGCTCTTGCAGCTGATAATTACCTTGGCAAATATTGTATCGGTAAAATTTTCCGCGGCGAACTCAAAAAAGGCCAAACTGTCAAAATCATGCAAAAAGGCACGGCCAAAAATGCTAAAATTGACCGCCTCTTCACTTACAAAGGCCTCGGCAAAGAAGAAACCGAATCCGCCATCGCTGGTGACATTGTTGCCATCGTTGGTACCGCCGAAGCAAATATTGGTGACACCATCGCTACCGGCGATAATCCAGAAGCTCTTCCAACCATCGAGCTCGAACCACCAACGCTTTCGATCTACATTGGTCCAAACACTAGCCCACTCAAAGGCAAAGAAGGTGAATTTACCACTTCACGTCAAATCGCTGAACGCCTCGAACGTGAACTTGAAACCAATATTGCTCTTAAAATCGTCCCAGATGGTCTCGGTTATAAAGTTTCCGGCCGTGGCGAACTCCACTTGTCGGTCTTAATCGAAACTATGCGCCGTGAAGGCTACGAACTCGAAGCCGGTCGTCCAGAAGTCGTCTACAAAGAAATTGACGGCGTCAAATGCGAACCAATTGAAAGCCTCACCGTTGAAGTCGAATCCGAATTTGTTGGTGCCGTTTCACAAGAACTTGGTATTCGTAAAGCCGAGCTCAAGAGCCAAGAGATCACCTCAACCGGTGCCACACGTTTCACTTATGAAATTTCAACCGCTGCCTTGATCGGCCTCCGCAATATGCTCATGACCGCTACAAAGGGAACCGTCCTCATGTCAAGCATTCCAAGCGGCTACCGCCCAGTCGATTCAAAATACAAACCAGAACGTAACGGTGCACTTATCGCCTTCGAATCTGGCGTTTCGACCTCCTATGCGCTCGATGCCGCTCAAGCCCGTGGCGTACTCTACATTCCACCACAGGTCCCAGTCTACCAAGGCATGATCGTTGGCCTCTCCAACAAAAAAGATGATCTCGATATCAATATTTGTAAGGAAAAACAGCTCACAAACATGCGCACTCACGCTTCCGATGGTGCCATCCAGCTCACTCCATACACTCAACTCTCCCTTGAGCAATGCTTGGACTTCTTGCTTGATGACGAACTCCTCGAAGTCACACCAAAGTCACTCCGCTTGCGCAAACGTCAACTTGACCCGATCAAACGCAAACGCGAAAACCGCGCCTAAAGAAAAAAATAACTCCCCAAAGCGGGAGTTATTTTTTTGTCAAAATTCGTGAAACAAAGAAAAAGCCACCCGGTACAACATTGGGTGGCATACAATGGGGAAAAGAAGTTAGATATTAGCTGCTAAAATGGGCTGTTCTGAATCTGATTCCAATAAACTGACTGTGGATTCTTTTGCCTGTTGAAATTCTATAGACTCAGAAGTCTTTTTCTGAGAGAAGTATTTGTCTCTCATTCCATCGGTCATTGCAACATAATCCTCGAATGTGCATTTCGCCCCATTATTCATGCTTATTGTTTGTTCCATAAACATCCCTCCTTTTTATAATTTTTGGAAAAACAATAATTAATATATACCACTTAATAAGAGAAAAGTCAATCACGCTCCACTCTAACCTTTGAAAAAAGTTGAATTTTTTAAGAGAACCCATTATAATGACCCCAAGAGATACATGTAGTAGGCTATCAAGTTGATGGGAGGTGATTAAAATGTCTACACTGTTTCTGTATATTAGGAAAATGCCTACACCATATAGCAACGGTTACTTGCGAGTAACCAAAAATCAGCTGTATGCAAATATTTTCCTTTGGTTCATTAACTACATTTGCGGAGAAGACGATGCTTACGATGATCCGCCACTCGACGAATGGATTACATATTATCAAGACAAGATGGTCAACATTATGGCATTAACGTCAAGTATCGATAAGGTGAGCATATTTAGACTTACTGGTTCCGACGGAAAAACCCTCCTTCAGGGAAAGTATTATTTTACTTTTAATTCTGAACAGGAGCCGAGTGGAATCTGGCACATCGACATCGACACATTTTGCCGCAATACGTACTTACAAATATGCTACAATCGTCTTCCAAAAATCGACAACAGGCGCTATAACGAAGTTGTAACAGCATGGTAAGCTTAGGCGACCCGCCCGGTCGCCTTTTTCATGCTATAATGAAGCCATGTTAATCGATACACATTGCCACCTTCACGACCGAGAGTTTTTTTCCGAGCAAGAAATTGAAAGCGCTTTTCAAAAAATGGCCAAAAACCACGTCGAAAAAATAATTTGTATTGGCACTAGTCATCAAGATTCATTAAACGCCAAAGAATTTACCGCACAACATCCCAATACTTACTGGACTTACGGCGTTCATCCATCCGAATACCAATCCGCGCCATCAGATTCTGATTTAACAAAGATACGCGACGAAAAATTAGTTGCCATCGGCGAAGTTGGACTTGATTATCATTATTCACCCGAAACTCGCATCGAACAGCTAAAACTCTTTGAACAAATGCTCCAACTTGCGCGCGATAACAATTTACCAGTCTCTTTTCATATCCGCGAAGCTTTCGACGATTTCTTTGGTATAATCGCGAATTTTCCAGAACTAAAAGGTGTCGTGCACTCTTTTTCCGACAGCAAGAAAAACCTCAAAAAAGTCCTCGAGAACACCGATTTTTACGTCGGCGTCAACGGCCTCGCGACCTACTCAACTCTGCCAACGCCACCCCTCGAGCGAATTTTGCTTGAAACCGATGCCCCATTCTTGGCGCCAGTTCCATACCGCGGCGAGCAAAACGACCCCAGCCACATTCTCGACATCGCCAAGTGGCTAAGCGTAAAACTCGAACAACCAACCGAAATCATTGCTGAGACCACAACAAAAAACGCAGAAAAACTTTTTATGCTAAAATAAAACTATGAAGAAGAAAATTTCAATCATAGTTTTTATTATTGGTCTTATTACTCTCGCTGCCGGCGGAGCCTATCTCTATTTTAATTTACCTAAACCACTCGAATCACGCGACGCCGAATACCTAGTCGAAAAAGGCACTTGGGTAGACAAAGAAGACAAAACATCTATCATTTGGACTTTTACCGAAATTGGCAAGGGAACCGTCACTACCAATAATGGCCAAGATACCTACGATTTTATCTGGAATATCGAAGATGATAAACTTCGCATCGAAACCGATTGGCTTTATACATTAAACGACGAATTCACCTACTCAATCGACCGTACAGATAACACCCTCTCACTCAAAGATGAAGCTGGAGGCCGCAACCTCACCCTAAACGCCATCACAAAAGTCGAGAATGAATAAAAAAATCCCGCCAATCAAAGCGGGATATTTTTTAATTTATATCAACTTCCGTCCCCGACGTTGCATTGATGCCAAGATTTGAAAGCACCACCATTTCATCATCTGGGACCATATGGGTTGCATGGAGCTGCGCACCCTGCAATTTATCAAGATTGGCAAGCGCCTTCTTCACAATTGGATTCGTCGAAGAACAAATCGACAAAGCAATCAAAACCTCACCAAATTTCAAATAACTCTCCTTAAAATTCGAAGTTTTATTCTTGATTTCAAGGATTGGCTCCAAGACGGATGGCGCAATCAAATCAACCTCGTCCGGAATTTTAGTAAGATACTTAATTGCATTAATCATCGTACTCGAAATTGGCGACAAATAGCCAGTTTTGCGCCCCACAATGTATTTTCGCCCAACTTCAATCGCTGCACTCGGCAAATTTCCAGCCATCGCGCGCTTTTCAGCCGCTTTTTTCACCACCACGCGATCATTCTCAGAAATCTCCAACTCATTCATGAGCAACTTGATGCGCTCAGGCACCGCTGGATCAACTGCGCCACGCTTTAAATCAGTCAAAGCACGATAATAACGACGAATAATCTCCGATTTCGCCGCATCACAAGCCGCCTTGTCATCAACAATGCAGCGACCAATCATATTTACACCCATATCAGTCGGCGAATAATAGACACTTTTGCCCATAATCCGCGTCAAAATTTCCTTAAGCACTGGGAAAGTCTCGAGATCGCGGTTGTAATTCACGGCTTTAACGCCATATTTATCGAGATGAAAATAATCAATCATGTTTTTATCGTTCAAATCAGCCGTTGCCGCCTCATAAGCGATATTAACCGGGTGTTTCAAAGGCAAATCCCAAACCGGAAAAGTCTCAAACTTCGCATAACCAACCTTAGTGCCACGCTTACTTTCGTGATAAAGTTGCGAAAGTGCCGTCGCGAGCTTGCCAGAATTCGGACCCGGAGCCGAAACAACCACCAATTTCTTGGTTGTTTCGATGTAAGGATTCGCGCCGTAGCCTTCGTCGGAAACAATCGTATCAACATCGGTCGGATAACCCTTGGTGAAGGTATGAAAATAAGTTTTGACCTTGTAATCCTTGAGCTTTTCGGCAAAATCTTTGGCCTTTTTCTGACCATCAAAAAGTGTAATCACCACGCTCGAAACCGTCAAACCACGACTGCGTAAGAATTCAATCAAACGCAAAACTTCCGTTTCATAAGAAATCATATGATCGGCGCGAATCTTCGACTTTTCAATCGCATTCGCGTTAATGCAGAGAATAATTTCTGCCTCTTTTTTAAATTCCTGCAAAAGACGGATTTTTAGATCAGGCAAAAAACCGGGAAGCGTGCGGGCGGCGTGCTGATCATCAATCAATTTCCCACCGAACTCTATGTAGAGTTTGTCAAACATCTTAATGCGTTCTTTAATCTTTTGCTTTTGTACGCGCAGATATTTATTCGCATCAAAACACTTTTTCACGTAGACCTCCTTATAACGCTTATTATTATAGCATAAGGTTTTCCAAAGTGAGCGAATTTTACCGAATTTTCCCAACAAAAAAGTGCAGCCAAATCAAGCTGCACCCCTTTTTTAATCATTTACTTATGAAGTCGAACGCAACTTCGAGCTCGCTTTCGTCGAATATAAATACGACCTTACAGCTCGTCGCGTTCTTCTTGATTGCCATAACACGCGATAACACGCGTAACTGGGTTTTGCGCAAGTCCAACTCGGGGGCATCGTTCTTAATGAATAAGTCATAGAGTTCATCGGCTCCAGACTCATCCAAGCCATCGGCGCCCTGAAGTTCATTTGAGAATACGCAAATCTCACGAATAGACAATTCGGATATTCTCGTCTCGAGCTTCTGTTTTTCTGCCGATTTATCACGCTGCTCGTTCTCGAGTTCACTAATCTTACTGGTTGTGCATTCCATATCTTTCCAGTAAGCCTTCTGCTGCTCTTGCAGGTTATTCAACTGCTGGGTTAAACTCTGAATCTGCCTCTCACGCTCCCTAGATCTAGCGATCATTTGAGCCATTACGTCTCGTTCCCGAGTGAGATCCTGCTCGATTGTTGTCAACCTAGACTGAATCATTTCAAGCTCCTCCTGAGCCTGTTCTAATTCGGTCTTCGTTGAAACATTGTTAACCGTCTCATCCAAAACCGTATTGGCACACTGAGAAATATCCTCGCCCTTCATTTTTGCCTGAGAACGCCGAGAGCCGCCCTTAATCTTATTTTTTGGCTTCTTAAGGCTTTTTATAATTTCCTCTGCCTCATAAACAAAAATTTTTTTAACTTTACCTACTATTGCCTCCTCGGAAGCACCATACTCCTGGCTTAAGGAGAACAAGTCTACGCCCTCTCTAAGAGCTTTTCTGATGCTATAAGCATCTAATGCCGCTAAATTCTTCATAGGCATACCCCTCCATAAATGATTTTAAATGTGCAAAAAAATATACATGAGAACCTTCAAAATACACAAAATTCCCAATGTATACCTTTATTATAGCACACTTTTGTAAAAAAGTCAATAGAAAAAAGCCGCCATCAGAGTGGCGGCCACGTTTACTACGAATTTTTAATCGCAGCGTAAGCTTTTGTGTATTCTTTTTTCTGGAAACATACAATGTGGGGAATATCGAGGTTGTCATCAATCGCCCACACCTTTGCAAGCAATGCGAGCTCGGTCTTTTTAAGGTCAAACTCCTCTTCGCTACGCATAAGCTCATCATATTTTTCCGCACTACCAGTATCATCCAACTCAATCGAATTAGACGAAAAAATTTCGCCATTCGCACTAACAAATACGACGCATTTCGCTTTTTCTTCAATCCGATCAACAATATCCTGAGTTGAGGTCAGATTTATCTCAAAGGATGCCGCAACACGAGCGGCTTCACGCATAGTTTCGTCGAAATGATTACTGCAACTGTCAATGGATGCACCTATTTTTTTTAGGTCCGCCTCAAGCGAAGCAAGGCGTTTTTGGCTATCGCCAATAGACTGGGAAATTCTTTTAGATTTATCTATGGTTGCGGTAAGCTGTTTCTGTTGCAAAGATAAAACTTTAATAATCTCCTGAATAGCCGTTTCATAATCATCATCCGTAAATGAATACGTAGCGATACCTTCGTGTAACCGAGTACTATCAATAATGATATTGCCCGGTCTAATTGAATTTAATGACTTAATTACTTTTTGATTAATAAAATCAATGCTATTAAATGGATCCATTTGTCTCACCTCCCAAATTATTAAAGAACCCAAAAGCTTAATTGTATTATAGAATATAATCGATAAAACGTCAACAATGACGCCTTAGTGCTCTCGCTTCATAAATTGAAAAAAATATGTTATAATATAAATATGATTTATCTAGATCACGCTGCCGCAACGCCAGTTTCCGAAAAAGCACAAAAGGCTATGGAACCATATTTTTCGGACTTCTTTTTTAATCCTTCGGCCAGCTATCTAGCTTCCACCAAAGTGCGCCACGATTACGAAGACGCCAAAGATTGCATCGGTCACGTTATTGGCGCCAAAGGTGCCGATCTGGTTATGACTGCCGGCGCTACCGAGTCAATCAATCTCGCCTTTAATATTTTGAAACCAGGCGCGAAAGTCCTAATTTCTGCCATCGAGCACGCCTCAGTTCTTGAAAACGCCAAAAAATTCGATTATCAAGAAATCGCCGTCGATAAATATGGCAAAGTTTTGATCGAAGATTTGAAGCAAAAACTCACGCCAGAAACCGAATTTGTCTCCGTCTGCCTCGTTTCAGGTGAACTCGGCACCATTGAGCCAATTTCTGAAATCGCCGAAATTATCAAAGCCGAACGTCTCCGCCGCAAATTAAACGGCGAAATCACGCCAATCTACTTCCACTGCGACGCATCGCAGGGAATCGGGCTGCTCGAAGCCAAAGTGGGCCGCCTCGGCGTTGACTTACTCACCATCAACTCCGCCAAGGTCTACGGACCAAAGGGTGTTGGTGCATTATATGTCGGTCATAACGTCAAATTGCAGCCACTCACCGTTGGTGGTGGACAAGAAATGGGTCTCCGCTCTGGCACCGAAAACGTCGCTGGCGTGATGGGGTTTGCAACCGCAATTGAAGAGGCGGAAAAGCATTTGAACGGCGAAAGAAAGCGCCTAGCCAACCTCCGAAAAATCTTTACCGAAAAACTCGCCCAAATCCCAGAAATTGTCCTGCTTGGCAACCCTAAAAACCAATTGGTTAGCTTTGTACCATTCACAATCCCGGGCGTCGACGCCGAACGTCTCATTTTTGCGCTCGAAGATCAAGAAATTTATGTCTCGACTGGCGCC
This sequence comes from Candidatus Nanosyncoccus sp., assembly GCA_045642865.1. Classification (GTDB taxonomy): domain Bacteria; phylum Patescibacteriota; class Saccharimonadia; order Saccharimonadales; family Saccharimonadaceae; genus Nanosyncoccus. The sequence goes on along the minus strand of JAZUJS010000085.1, from coordinate 21,089 downwards.
GCCTGCTCGGCCTCAAAGGGAATCAAATCACGCACACTTATGGCAATCGGCTTGAACGACGCAGAAATTGCCGGCTCACTCCGCATCACTATGGGTAAACTAAACGACGAAGAAAACATCGCCAAAGCTGCCGACGCAATCATCGAAGCCATCAATTTTGAAAGGAACCGCGCATGAAACAACCAGTAGTATACGTTGGTATGTCAGGTGGCGTCGATTCATCCGTCTCGGCCGCGCTCCTCAAAGAACAGGGCTACAAAGTGGTCGGCGTTTACATGAAAAACTGGTCCAAAAATCTCCCTGGCATGAAATGTCCGTGGGCCGAGGATCTCGCCGACGCCAAACGTGTCGCCGTCAAACTTGGTATTGATTTTAAGGTTTTTGATTTTGAAAACGACTATAAACAAAAAGTTGTCGACTATATGCTCGAAGAATACAAAAAAGGCAACACGCCAAACCCAGACATCATGTGCAATCAGGAAATCAAATTCAAGCTTTTTGCCGAAACCGCGTTCGAAGATGGCGCTGATTTTATCGCTACCGGCCATTACGCCAACACTAAAGATGGTAAATTACTCCGCGCCATCGATGAAAATAAGGACCAGACTTATTTCTTATACCGCGTCACTAAGGCGGCGCTCGAAAAAACCATTTTCCCAGTCGGCAATATGGAAAAACCCGAAGTTAAGAAATTAGCTGAAAAGTTTGGCCTCGCCAACGCACACAAGCCGGAATCCATGGGCGTTTGTTTTGTAGGTGAAGCCAATATGAAAGATTTTCTCGCCGAGTTTATCGAACTCAAACCGGGCGAAATCCGCGAACTCGAAACCAACAAAAAACTTGGCTACCACGATGGCGCCATTCTTTATACCGTCGGTCAACGCCACGGCCTCAATATTGGCTCCGGTCTACCTTACTATGTTGCCAAAAAAGATATGGAAAATAACATTGTTTACGTCTCAAAAAATCTCAACGCCAAAGATTTGTGGATTTCCGAGCTCGAACTCAAAGATATTTTCCTCCGCGACGAGCCGTCTTCCGAAAATATTACAGTCCGCATTCGCCATCGCGCTCCGCTCATCCCAGCCAAGCTCCAAGGTAACAAAATCATCTTCGAGAACCAAATCAAAAACATCGCCGCCGGACAATCAGTCGTCTTTTACGAAGGAGACGTTTGTTTGGGTGGCGGAATTATTGCCTAAATCACGCCTATTGAATTTTTAGCTTAATCACTGGCGCAATTAATTTTTCGATGTCTTTTTCCGAAAGCACACCATTCATACATGCAGCCTTAATCTGATCAAAAGCGGTCGCGTAATCCGACACAATCAACATATTATTTCCCGCAAGCACCGCTTGCACAGCTGCCGGCTGCACACCACGGTAAAATTCCGCAATCGCGTCCATCGCCAAATCGTCAGTAATAATAATCCCGTCAAAATCTAATTCTTCACGCAGAATACGATGCATTTCGGGCGAAATTGAAGCCGGATTCTCGGCATCGATATTTTTAACAATATTGTGCGAAACCATCACAAAATTCGCACCCGCACCAATCCCGGCCGTAAACGGCAAGAAATCCGATGTGCGGAAAGAATCCAGAGTACGTTCATCGATCGCAATCCCCGAATGCGTATCCAAATTATTACCATAGCCAGGGAAATGTTTCAAAGTTGCAGAAACACCAGAGTTTTCATAAACCGAGACCAAGCTTGCAATATATTCCGCCGTCGCGGCCGCATCCTTGCCAAAAGTGCGCTCATAAATAAATGAATTTTCATCCGTACAGGTATCTGCAACTGGCGAAAAATTCACATTCACACCAATTTGCTTTAGGACATTAATCTTGCGACTTTCTTCCGAAAGCACTAAATCCATTCCGCCCTCATTAAAGAGTTCCTGCGGAGATTTAAAAACCGGCTTCACTAGCCCAGCATAAGAAAGGCGCGAGACAATTCCGCCCTCCTCATCAATTCCAATAAACAACGGCGTGGCTGAGGCATTTTGCCAACCATCAACCTTTACCCGCACACTCGCAAGCGTTTCATTCTCAACGTCACGACCGAACAAAATATATCCACCAAAATGATATTTATTTAATTCCTGTAAAGCATTTTCCGCCGGAACACGCGCAAAAATCAGCTGTCCGATTTTTTCATCAATTGTCATATTGGCGATTTTTTCCGCCACTTTTTCATCTAAAGTTTGCGATGTAACCACGGGCTCAGTCGGCTGAGCAGGCTCTTCTTCCGCTTTTTTCGGATTCAAGCAAAACAATGTAGCAATAGTAACTAAGCACGAAAGCGCAAAAACCCCCGCAAGTAGTGAAAATTTAGAATTACCTTTTCTCATATTTTTCATTATAACAAAAACCCGGTTATAAAACCGGGCAAAAATTTATTTAATTCTTCTGAGCAAACATCATATCTTTGTAACCAAAATAGGTTTCATCACCTGAGCTCATAATAGTTACATCACGAGGCGTAATTGGCAATTTAATGCCATATTTCTTCATGATATTCTTTCTGATACCCAAGTGAGCCGTCCAGACCATCAAGTATAGACCAAGAGGTGCGCAGAGAATTAGAATAAAGATTAAAAATTTTGAGTTCATAAATAACCCCCTCCTTATCAAAATTTTTTATATGTAATGTACTACGTGCCACCTATTATAACATATTTGCTAAAAAACACAAAGCAAAATATTTTTACCCGTTTTGTGATATAATTATCCCTATGAATGCAAATGAAATCCGTCAAAAATTTTTAGATTTTCAAGTTAAACATGGCCACAAAATCATTGCGCCGGCTCCACTCGTGCTCGAAAACGATCCGACCACGCTTTTTACCGGCTCCGGCATGCAACCATTGCTAAAATATCTCCTCGGCGAGCCGCACAAAGATGGTACTCGCTTGACCGACTCTCAGCCATCACTCCGCTTGCAAGATATTGAAGATGTTGGCGACCCACGCCACACGACGGTTTTCGAAATGCTTGGCAACTGGTCACTTGGTGACTACTTTAAAGAAGAGCAAATCCGCAATTTCTTTGAATTTTTGACCAAAGAAATCGGTTTGAATCCTGAAAAATTATATGTCACTTGTTTTATTGGCAACGAAAAATACGGCATTCCAAAAGACGAAGAAGCTGCCCATATTTGGCAGGAAGTCTTCAAAGAAGCTGGTATTGATGCCAAAATCGCCGAAATCGGCTCAGCCGGAAATGGTGACAAGCGCGGCGTTAAACCAGGCGAACATATTTTCTTCTACGATGATCACGAAAACTGGTGGAGCCGCGGCGGCGGAATTGAAACCACCCCACTCGGCGACCCATGTGGCCCAGATTCTGAAGTCTTCTATGATTTTGGCGACGACAAACAAGACGTCGAAAAATACGGCCTCGCCCACCCAGCTTCCGACGGTGCCCGCTTCATGGAAATTGCCAACCAAGTTTTCATGCAATACCGCCGCAAAGAAGATGGCACTTTTGAGGAACTCGAAAAGAAAAACGTCGACTTTGGTAGCGGCCTCGAACGCTTGACCGCCGCTTCAATCGATAGTTTTGACGTATTCAAGATTTCCTTACTCAAACCGATCGTTGACAAACTTGAAGAAATTTCCGGCAAATCATACGACAACAACACCGACGAAATGCGCATTATCGCCGACCATTTGCGTGGCGCCTATCTCTTATCAGCTCAAGGTCTCGTTCCATCAAACAAAACTCAAGGCTACGCGCTTCGTCGCCTCATTCGCCGCGCCATTCTGCGCGCACTTGATCTCGGCATCGCCCAAAACTTCCTCTCTGAAATCATCCCAATTATCGCCGAAAACTACAAAGATTTGCCTGATTCAATTTTGACTCACCGCGAATTCGCCCTCGCCGTCCTCGAAAAAGAAGAAAAAGCCTTCCGTCAAACCTTGAATAAAGGTCTCCACGAAATGCAAAAAATGATCAAGAAAGACCAAGATAATATCTTGACCGGTACTGATTTATTCAAACTTCAAGACACCTACGGTTTCCCATTTGAAGTGTCCGTCGAAGAGGCTTACAAACAGGGCATCGAACTATCCGACAACTATCAAAAAGAATTTGAAGACGCTTTGCAAGAACAACGCGATCGCTCCAAAACCGCCTCAAAAGGCATGTTTAAGGGCGGCCTCGAAGATCACGGCGAACAAACTATCAAATATCACACCGCTTGCCACTTGATGCTTGCTGCGCTTCAAAAGCACGTTGACGCCGGCTGTGTCCAAAAAGGCTCCAACATCACCTCCGAACGCGTCCGCTTTGATTTTAATCTCGACCACAAAATGACCGAAGAAGAAATTAAAAAGGTCGAAGATCAAGTCAATGAATGGATTGTCGCCGACTTACCAGTCGTTCACGCTGAATACGAAAAGAATTACGCCAAAAACGAGCTCAAGGCTCACGGTCAATTCTGGGATAAATATCCAGACATGCTCACCGTTTACACGATTGGCGATCCCGAAAACCCAGTCTCACGCGAAGTTTGTGGTGGCCCACACGTCGAGCATACTGCCGTTCTTAATCACTTCAAAATCGTCAAAGAAGAATCTTCATCCGCTGGCGTCCGCCGCATCAAAGCTATTTTGGATTAAACAAATTGCTCTTAAAATAAAGAGCAATCCAGCCAATCCGAATTTGGTAGCCTCAAAAAGATACTAGCTTGAGCTTTTTGTTAATTCTGTTATATAATATATGTATGAGCACGATTCTAGCATTAGATATTGGGACAGAATACGTCAAAGCTGTCATTGCGAAATCTAATCGCAAGGGCAATCTTGAAGTTACAGGCGTTGGCCGCGCCAAACAATCCGCATCTAGCATGTACGGCGGCGCAATTGCCGATATTTCCGCCGTTGTCGCAACGTGCGAAAAAGCTCTTTTTGACGCCGAAGAGGAAGCCGGCGAAACCGCCAAGCTTACCGTCGTCGGCATCGCTGGCGAATTAATTAAAGGCAACACCACTACCGTGCGTTACCACCGCGAAAACGCCAACAAGCCAATCACCGAAGATGAAATGAGTATCATCATCAAAAAAGTTCAGGAAAAAGCTGGCGAAAATGCCCGTAAAAGCGTCGCTCTCGAAACCGGTAACAAAAACGTCGAGGTCCGCCTGATCAATTCCGCTATCGTCTCACTCTCCATCGACGGTTACAAAATCGCCAACCCGATCGGTTTTAAAGGCTCCGAAATTATTATTCAATTCTATACCGCTTTTGCACCGCTCATCCACGTAGCCGCAATCGAAAAAATCTGCGGCGAGCTTAATCTTGACCTTCTCACCATTGCCGTCGAACCATTTGCCGTCTCGCGCGCCTGCTTGGGTGATGATCTTGATTCAAATTTCTCCGGCATTGTCATGGACATCGGTGGCGGCACCACTGATATTGCCGTAATCGACGATGGTGGCGTAGACGGAACGAAAATGTTCTCAATTGGCGGCCGCAGCTTTACCCATCAAATCGCCGAAGGCTTAGGCGTCGATTATGACACCGCCGAGGATTACAAAATTAATCTCGAAACTCTCCCCGACGACAAGCGCAAAAAAGTCGAAAACACCATCAGTAAAAATCTCAAAGTCTGGATTTCCGGTGTCGAAGTGGCGCTCGAAGATTTCAATATTGTAGAAGTTTTGCCACGCAATATTTTGCTTTGCGGTGGTGGCGCCAGCCTCTCAACTCTTCAAGAGACCTTAGCTCTATCCGATTGGTACAAAACGCTGCCTTTTGCTCGTCGCCCAATTATCAATATTATCGATATCAAAACTCTACCAGGCATCACTTACAAAACCAAAACCGAGCTCGATCATTCCTTCGCGACCGCTCTCGGCCTACTCCGTGTCGGCGTCGACACGCTTGCCGGACACCCCGAAAGCGAAGGTTTGCGCGCTAAATTTGCCAAACTATTGCAAAACTAAACACCCCTCTTTAGCGAGGGGGTGTTTTTTGGTCCGAGATGCACTTTATTTTGTTACTTCCAGCCATTTGCCAGGCTCAAGGCCAGTAAGCTGGTATTTACCGAATTGAGTGCGATGCAAACCAATCACACGGTATCCCAGCGCCGCAAAAGTCCGACGAATCTGGCGATTGCGACCTTCACTAAGAATCACCTTTAAGTGACAACGGTCGCCTTCTTCATGAATTACAACAAACTTCGAAACACCATCTTCTAGTTCCACACCATAATCAGTAATCATCTGTTGGTGGAGCGGAGCCAGCTCATGATCGAGCACAACTTCATAGGTTTTTTCCTTATAAAACTTCGGATGAGTCATTTGAAAAGCAAAATCGCCATCGTTTGTTAGCAAAATTAAGCCCGACGAATCCTTATCAAGACGACCAACCGTCTTGTAAACACGAAATTCCGCCGGCAAAAGTTCATAAATAGTCGGATTATCGCCCTGCGCATGGCGCGAACAGACATAACCTACTGGTTTATTGAACGCAATATAAGAGAATTTTGCCTCAAAAGGCACTATCTTCTTATTATAGCACACTTTTGCATTTTTGTCAACCCTAGCCCCTAAAATGGCCGGTTTATCATCAACAAAAACCTCTCCCGCCGCAATTAAATCGTCGGCTTCACGGCGCGAAACACCAAGACGTTCGGCCAGAAATTTATTGAGCCGGATTGACTGGGGTTCCTGATTGTCCGACATATGGATTTCCTTGATTTGGTGAGATTGGAGCTACTGGTTGGACCGGAGCAACTGGAGCCGGAGCTACTGGGGCAACTGGAGCCGGAGCTACCGGAGCGACAGGTGTAGCAGGAGCTACTGGAGCGACAGGCGTAGCAGGAGCTACTGGAGCAGCAGGAGCAAACGGCGCATAGGCCGTAGCTGGATTAGTGAAACCAGGAGTGGCCGGAGCAGCATGATTTTGACGATACTGCGGGTTAGCGGCTAGTGGATTATATTGAATATCCGAAGCTGGAGTAGCGGCCGGGGAAGTAGGTTGTGGAACCGCAACGGCCTTATCACCCAAAACCTCATGAATCACATTAACCACATCTTCAATACCAACTTGTGATTTGACAAGATAGCGATCAGCACCAAGCGCTTCACCGCGCGCACGTTGTTCATCTGAGGAAAGAGCCGTCATCATTACAACCTTAACCGAGTTTAGCTCTGGCGTGGCACGAATAATATCGAGCATATCAAAGCCAGAAATCTTCGGCATCATCACATCGGATAAAATCAAATCTGGCTTCTCACTCACGGCAAGCGCCAAAGCTTCCTCACCATCGCCAGCAACTATGACAGTATACCCCTCAGCCGTCAAACGAATACTGTAAATCTCACGAAGAGCGAGGTCGTCCTCTACTATCATTAGTTTACTCATTTTTGTCCTCCATTATTAAATTGATTTTGTTGATTACGTAGTGCAAACATGCGACGCTGATATTCCTCAGCAGTGATTCTCGGCAAAGAAACATAGAACGTTGAACCTTCACCGAAGCTTGATTCAACCCAAACTTTGCCGCCCAACGCTTCGACACGCTGTTTTACGAGATATAGACCTAAGCCGGTACCACCAATCTCGCGCGTGTCAGAATTATCAGCACGATAGAATTTCTGGAATACGTGCTGAATATCATCAGCGGAAATACCCATACCAGTATCGGTCACATTAATCAAAACACGATCGCCATCGCCTCGAACATTTACCCAAACCGTGCCGCCTTTTGGCGTATATTTGAGTGCATTACCGAGAAGATTATTCATAATTTCTTGAATAAAATTATAATCAATAAAACCATAGACTACTTGCGGAACGTTAACGCCAGAACCATCATCTTGAAGTGTACCAAAGGAATAAGAAATTTTGCCGTTATTAAACTGAGCATAATATTGATCAGACATGCGGCGAATTAACGAAACCATCTCGGCTGGCACAAATTGTGGTCGAATACGACCATCGTCAAGCTTCGTCACATCAAGCAAATCCTGGAAAAGTTTGCCGAGGTGCTTTGAGGCGGCATGTGCAGCCAAAAGATAACCTTGTGCACGCGCATCAATTGAAGCAGTTTGCGGATTTAGCGCCAACGACAAATACCCCTCAATCGAAGCAACTGGCGTACGCATTTCGTGTGAAGCGGTCGAGATAAACTCCGTCTGCGCACCTTCTTCCTCAAGCTCCTTTGTAATATTACGGAAGGTAATAATCTTATTGGTTGAAAAATTTCCCGGAATCGTCACGGTGATCGAAATTGGCAAACGCTTTGCTGTATTACCAACAATCAAACTGCCCCTGAATGCATCAAGCGGCTGATCAGTTGCCATTGCATTATAAAGTGGATTATCATTTCCGGATAGCTCGCGACCTTCTTTAGATTCAAGACGAAGAAACGAACGGTAATCGCTGCCAATTGGTGACATAGCAGCGTTAAGATCCATCATACGCGCCGCAGCTGGATTAATAAACTGAATAAGCCCAGCGTGATCAGTAATAATTACACCATCATTAATAGAATTAAGCGCCAATTCAGCCAAAGAAACCGTATTGGTGGTTATATTGGTATTCTGAGGCACAGGATTACTACGTTTGAATATACTCATCCATTTTATTTTAACACAAGCAGGATAAAATGTGGTATATTTTATTTATGAATAAAGACGTCATTTATATCGAACCAGAAGATGATATTACGGATATCATTGCTAAGCTCGAATCCGCAAAAGAGCGAATCGTCGCACTTGTTCCACCCAAAAAACCAGGTGTTTTACGAAGCGCTGTCAACATTAAGCTTATTTCAAAAACCGCTGCGAAAGCCAACAAAAAGATTGTTTTTGTTACGACTGACCCATCTCTTCTTAAATTGGCGGCCGCTGCACGCATTCCAGCCACCAAAAATCTTCAAACTGCCCCAACCATTCCAACCGACGAAGATATCAAAGAGGAAGTTATCACTGAAGAAGTCATCAAAGAAGATCCAATCCCCGTAAATGACAACACGAAGATTGAAGAAGAAGCAAAAGATGAATTTGCCAGCCTCACCAACAGCGAGGAAGTCGAAAAAATCGACGCCGAAGCAGAAGGTGATACCGAAACAAAATCCGAGGCAAAAACCGAAGAAGAAAAAATCGACGAGGTTATTGCTGAATCAAAAGAAGCTCAGTCCGACAAAAAAGCCGACGAAGAAGAGTCTTCATCCGACAAAAAAGACGTCAAATCTAAGAAAAAAGACAAAAAAGAGAAGAAGCCGGGCTTCCTAAACTGGCTAAAGCGCTACAAAATCTGGCTCATCGCCGGTAGTATTTGTATGGCTGGTATTATCTGCTTTATGGTTTGGGCTTTCGTCTTTGCTCCAGCCATCGACATTACCGTCACAATGCGCACCACACCAAACAATTTCTCCGAAGCCGTCACCTTCTCAACTAAGGCCGAAGAAGAAAACGCTGAAACTGGCGTCTTTCTACTCGAAGAAATTAAGAGTGAAGAAATCAAAGAAGTCGAATTCGAAGCAACTGGCACTAAAAATGTCGGCGATAAAGCATCTGGTGAAATTATCGTCATTGCAAAGTTACGCGATGCCGATTCCTATTCAATCAATGCCGGCACAGCCTTCCGCCGTGGCGAATTAACCTATTATTCAGTTACTGACGTTACATTGTCACTCGATGGTCAATGCGACAACAGTGCCGATTTGCGCGATTTAGCACTGAACGGTTGCCAAAAATCAACCACTGTCGCCATCGTTGCTGCTGAGCCAGGCGCCGATTACAATATCGACTCTGCCGCCAACGATTGGAGCATCATGGCAACTGGTCCTTTCTCCGCCTATTCTGAAAGGGAAATCACTGGTGGTAGTGACCGCATCCTCAAGTTAGTCCAACAAGCCGATCTCGATTCAACCAAAGAAAAAATCGCCAGCATCAACAGAGCGAGTGAAGCTGAAACCCGTCAAAAAATCACCGAACAAGCCGGCGAAGACAAACTAATCCTATCCTCCAGCTTCAAGCAAACAATTTCAGAACCAGAAACCAAATACAAGGTCGACGACACCATCGAAGACGATGTAAAACCATCCGCCAAGATTAAAACTACAACCACTGTTTACGTCATCGACAAAACCAAGCTTCAAGAATTCATCGGCTACAAAGCGAAAATCAACGACAATCAACAAATCTACACTATCAACGATCCATTCGTCGAAAACTTCGTCGCAATCGAAAACGGCTACACTGGACGCCTCAAAACATCTTACACATCTGGTCCAAAAATCACCGAAAATGATATAATAGAGACCGCAAAAGGCAAAGGTTTGGGCGACATTCAACACGAGCTCAAATCAATCAATGGTATTAGCGAAATTTCCATCGAAAAATCCTATCCATGGGTTAATACCGCCCCAAGCGACACTAATAAAATCACAGTTAATATAATCGTAAATCAAAATCTATGAAAATAATTGGACTTGATGTAGGCGAAAAAAGAATTGGCGTCGCAAAAGCCGATTCCAAAACCCGAATCGCCGTACCGGTTGGCTATATTGAGGTTGACGGAAGCGAATGGGAGCAACTCAAACGCGTCGCATTTTTGAATGATACAAAATTCTTCGTTCTCGGTTTGCCACGCAGCAACGAAGGGAACGAAACTGCCCAATCACTTTATGCACGCAACTTCGGCAAAACTTTAACCGAAAAAATCCCTGGCGCCAAAATCCGTTTCGAAGACGAATCTTTAACCTCAGTCGAAGCCGAACGTCGCCTTAAAGCTCGCAAGAAAAAATACGAACGTGGCGACATTGACGCCGAAGCGGCATCAATCATCCTCCAAGATTTTATTGAAAATTTTTCCGATAAAACCACACCCGAACGCACCACCGAAGCCTCACCTGCACCCGTAAAAAAAACTATAAAACCGACCAAACCAGCCAAAGATCAAAATATCATTGAAAAAAGCGCCTACAAAACCAAAGTAATTGTTGAAAAAGGTGCCGAAAAAACCAAGGCCATCGTCGAAAAAGGTGCCGAAAAAACCAAAGAAATTGTCGAGAAAAATACCGAAAAAGCCATGCTCAATTCCAAAAAAGCCATTCATAAGTCCAAGAAACTCATGCGACTTATCACTATCCCAATTGCAATCATCGTCATTCTCGGCATTATTGCTGGTGTTTTGATTTTCTGGTATAACGACTCTTTAAATCCAAGCATCAAAAATTGCAACGAGCAAGAATGCATTGATGTAATTTTCGTAGTTTCCGAAGGTCAATCCGTCGATACTATCGTCGATAATCTTAAAAAGCAGGAACTCATCCGTAGTCCATTCTTCACCAAAATCTTTTATCGCATAAGCTACCCAGACGCACCGCTCAAAGTTGGTCAATATCCGCTCAACAAGGGTATGAGCACGCAAGACATTATTAAAGAGCTGGTTAGCGGTCGCACCAATTCAAATGTCTTTAATTTCACAATTTTACCTGGCGAAACGGTTGCCAACATCAAAGCCAAACTCCAACAAAACGGTTACACGCTTTCTGAAATCAATAATGCTTTTGCAAAAACCTACGACAACCCAGTTCTAGCCGGAAACACCGCCGAAAACGGCCTCGAAGGCTATTTATTTGGTGAAACACACGAATTCTACAAGAATGCACAAGTTGAAGAAATTATCGAGACTTTCCTTCAGGATCTCGAAAAAGTTGTCGACGAAAACGACCTAGTCAATAAATTTAACGCTCAAGGTCTCACTCTTGCACAAGGGATCATTCTAGCATCAGTTATCCAAAAAGAAGCTTATCCAGTTGACCAACCAACCGTCGCACAAGTCTTCCTTAGTCGTTACCGCAATGGCACACCACTCGGCAGCGATGTTACCGCAACTTACGCCGCCAACAAAGTCGACCCAGAGCGCAAAACTTATATTTATAACGCCGATGTACTCGCAATCGATTCCTGCTATAATACTCGCCGTTACGCCGGACTTCCTTGTGGCGCCATTTCTAGCCCAAGCCTCTCCGCCTTACTCGCAGTCGCCAATCCAACAGATACAAACTACTACTATTTCTTGACAGGCGACGATGGCAAGATGTATTATAGTTATACAGAAGACGAGCATAACCAGAATATCCGCGACCATTGCCAAGTCCTCTGTGAAGCTCAATTATGAAAAGAAAGCTAAATTTCGATAAACTAAAAACAAATCTGTTTTATATTTTTGCCGGTGCTGTAATTCTTCTGGCTGCATTTTTTGGTAGTCTCGACAAAAGCAACGCCAAATCCACCCTTAGTCTGACCAACTTCGCCAACCAAAACTACGAAGTATCAACCGATCAGATCACAGAACTCTACATGGTAGCCGAATTATCTAGCTCGATTGGTCTAGCTAGTGCCACCGATGTCGCATCAAACTACGTTACAACCATCACCATGCATAATATGGGCCAAAACTCCACTGGCAAGCTTCAGAAAACACCCGTCATCGACACCTCAGAATTCCAACATGGCGTTATTGCCCATATTGTAACCCAAGGCGAAACAATGGAGATGATTGCTAAAGAATACGGCCTCACAACCGACCAAATCCGTTGGTCGAACGGGCTCAAAACCACTACCAGCATGAATGTCGGCGATACACTTTATCTTCCAAACGTCCCAGGGATTATTTATACCGTTAAAAGCGGCGATACGATCGAAAATATCGCTTCCAAATATGGTTCTAATGTCGAAGAAATCACCGAACGCAACGACCTTAAACTTTCCAATGGCCTCACCGTAGGTGCGCGCTTAATTATTGCAAACGGTACTTTGCCAGAAAAAGAACGTCCGGAATATGTTGCGCCAGTTTATTATCCAACCTCAACCTACACCTATCTTGGTTCCTACTCTAGCCGCAAAAATATCCGCGTTATTGCTTATAACTTCTGGGAAAATTCACCAGGCAACCCAGGTTATGCCGGTCAATGTACTTGGTATGCTTGGTGGTGGCGTGCCACTAACCCAGCCTCACTCGGCAAACTTGCTGGCGGTACAACCGGCAACGCCAGTAACTGGGCAAACTATTACGCCTATCGTGGCGTCGGCAAAAAACCAGTCGTGGGCGCAGTCTTCCAGTATGGTGGTGGCGTCGGACACGTTGGTGTTGTTACAGCCGTGCACAGTGATGGCTCGATTACAATTCGCGAAATGAACTACGGTTACTATGCTTATCGTGTACTCGAATCCGAAGTCCCAGCTTCTGTGGCTAACACCTTCAACTATATTTACTAAATAAGTAAAAAATGGTATAATATATATAATATGTTCGTAGATACAGCAAAAGTTAACCTTAAAGCAGGCAACGGTGGCAACGGGGCCGTATCTTTTCGTCGTGAAATCTACATCCCTAAAGGTGGCCCAGATGGTGGCGATGGTGGTAAAGGCGGCGATATTATCTTCAAAGCCGACAAAGATACGAACACTCTTCTTGATTTTAAATTCTCTCCAATCCTAACCGCCGAAGATGGCAAAAACGGCTCCGGCACACGTTCCGCCGGCCGCTCAGGTAAAGACCTTATCGTCGAAGTTCCAATCGGCACAGTCGTCCGTCGCAATGGTGAAATTATCGCCGATCTCACTCATGATCAAGAAGAAGCAATCATTGCCAAAGGTGGTGATGGTGGCTTTGGTAATGCCCACTTTAAATCCAGCACCCGCCAAGCCCCAATTATCGCCGAAGTTGGCGAGCCGGGCGAGGAATTCGAAGCCGAACTTGAGCTCAAATTACTTGCCGATGTCGGTCTTGTTGGCTTACCAAACGCCGGCAAATCCACTTTTCTTTCTGTCGTCTCCAACGCTAAGCCAGAAATCGCCGACTATCCATTCACGACCATTACTCCAAATCTCGGTATGGCCACAATCGACGGTCGCGACATTCTAATCGCTGATATTCCTGGTCTCATCGAAGGCGCGTCCGAAGGAAAGGGCCTCGGCCATGCTTTCTTGCGCCACGTCGACCGCACTGCAGTGCTTTTGCATCTCGTCGACGTTTACAACGATGATGCTGGCGAAGCCTACCAAACCATCCGCCGCGAACTCGAAAAATACTCCGACCTTAAAGATCGCATTGAAGTTGTCGCTCTCACCAAATGCGAAGGTCTCGACCCAGAAATCATCGAAATGCAAAAACAATCCATTCTTGCCATTAATCCAAATGCGGAAATTTTTACCATTTCATCTCAAGCTCACCAAAATATTCAAGAATTACTCCGCGAGCTCGGCAAGAAAATCGCCCTCAACGCAGCACAAAAGCAAATTGCCGCCGAAGAAGAAGATGAAATTCCAGACGACGTACCAACAATCGCATTGAACCCAGACGAAGCCAAAAACACCTGGTCTATCGAACGCACCGAAGACGGTAAATTTATCGTCACCGGTGAAAAAATCGAAAAGTTTGCACGCCGTACCAACCTATATAATTATGCCTCCGTCAACCGTCTCCGCGACATTATGAAGAAACTCGGCATCAAAGCCGAACTTACGTCACTCGGCGCCGAGCCAGAATCAATCATCTCTATTGCTGGCAAAGAATTCACACTTGTTGAAGATTACTAATTGTGGGATGCTAAGAAATCCATCGATCACAAAATGCCTATTGACTTTTTTGCGCTTATGGTTTAATATAAACATAAGCTGATACGCTTCACAGGGGTTCCACTCAGTTTATCTTAGTGGAGTGTGGAGACTTACATTAAAAACAAACACAGCGGATTAAAACAAAACAATGTGCCCCAAGGGTGGGCGCGCATCAGCGCGAAAAAAGAGACAGACGCAAGTCGTCTCTTTTTTTATGCCAATTTTGTTATATAATATATATTATGAATAAAATTGATGACATTGTAAGTTTATGTAAGCGCCGCGGTTTCATTTTTCCAGGCTCAGACGTTTACGGCGGTATGGCCGGCACCTGGGACTTTGGACCTCTTGGCGTCATGCTAAAAAGAAATATCACTAATATCTGGTGGAATTACTGGGTAGAATCACGCGACGATATGTACGGTCTCGACGCGGCAATTCTTATGAATCCAAAAACTTGGGAAGCATCTGGCCACGTTGCAACTTTCGCAGATCCTCTAGTCGAGTGTAAAGAATGTCATGGTCGCTTCCGCGCCGACAAACTCGTCGATGGTTTTTCCGAAAGTATCACAACTGAAGAATTCAAAAATATTAACCCAGCCTGTCCTACATGTGGCAAGCAAAACTGGGGTGATATTAAAAAATTCAACATGATGTTCTCCACCCACGTCGGTGCAGTTTTACCAGAAGATTTAACCGGCGAAAATGCCGAAATCGCCAAGCGCTCAATCGCATACCTTCGCCCAGAAACCGCACAAGGCATCTTCACAAACTACAAAAACGTCGTCGATTCCTTATATCCAGATATGCCTTTCGGCATCGCACAAGAAGGAAAATCATTCCGCAACGAAATCTCACCACGCGACTTCATCCTTCGTGACCGCGAATGCTCACAGCTCGAAATCGAATATTTCATCAACCCAGCAAATTGGGAAGAAGAGTTTGAAAAAATTCACACCGATTATCGCACCTTCCTTCGCGACTATCTTGGCCTCCCAGACGAAAAGTTTAAGGAAATCGAAGTTGCCCCAGAAGATCGCGCACATTATTCAAAGCGTACCGTCGATATCATGTTTAATTATCCAAACGGCAGCGAAGAACTTATGGGCATCGCCTACCGCACAGATTTCGACCTCCAAAATATCGCTCGCGAATCTGGCAAAAAGATGGAATACCGCGACAAAGTCACGGGTGAAGTATTTGTTCCACACGTCATCGAGCCATCAATGGGCGTCGAACGCGCATTCCTCGCAGTCCTTTCAAGCGCCTACACCGAAGACGAAATCAACGGTGAAAAACGCATCGTATTAAAACTCCCAGCAAACCTCGCCCCATACAAATTCTGCGTCTCACCGCTTCTCAAAAATAAACCAGAACTCGTCGCCAAGGCCAAAGAAGTTTACAATCAACTTCGTGCCAAATATCTCAATGTTACTTGGGACGATTCTGGCAACATCGGCAAACGCTATCGCAAACAAGACGAAATCGGCACACCAAAATGTGTCGTAATCGACTTCGATACTCTCGAAGACGACACTGTCACCGTCCGCGACCGCGACACAACCGAACAAACCCGCGTCAAAATCTCAGAGCTCTAATGCCATCCAAGGCCGCTCGCCTATTCCATCTATAGCTCGCTCGGACCAGATTTATAAGCGTTAAAAAATACAACATCCTTCAGGATGCTGTATTTTTTAACAGGCTCATAAGTCCCACACTTCGGAAGACCAATACGGAGCGTTGCTTAGATAATTATTCGTGTCGATCCGACTCGTCCCAGCGCTTGATAGAAGCAGCAATAACTTCCTTAGCCTCATCAAGACCGAAGAATCCTTTAACCTCGGTTGAGCCAGGTTTCTTCAAATCTTTGTAGTGATTGAAGTGGAATTCGATTTGCTTAATCAATTGCTTTGGCAAATCTTCGAGAGTCTGATACATGTCGCCATTGTTGCGATCATCTTCAGGAACGCAGATGATTTTATCATCAACTTCGCCACCATCGACAAATTTCATCACACCAAGAATGCGAGCTTTCATCCAAATACCAGTAGTAAGTGGTTGATCGGTGATCATGAGCACATCAAGTTCATCGCCATCCTCATCGATAGTTTGAGGAATGAAACCATAGTTGCAAGGTTTTGCAAAAGCCATAGGCTCGACGCGATCGAGCATAAAGCAAGCATGCTTGCGATCCCATTCAATTTTATGATTTGAACCGGTAGGAATTTCAATTACGACATTAAGTGAGCCATTTTCATAGTCACCAGCAGTCAAAACTTTGTTAAAATCTGCCATGTTTTTCTCCAGATTAATTTACCTATTTATTATACCATAATGAAATTAAAAAATTCAGAGAATAAACCGCTTGCAAAATAATAAAAATTATATAATAATATATTTTATGGCAAAGAAGGATAATAACGTAAAACGCACGCTTCACTATTTCTTTCAAGAAATAGCACACTACAAGTGGTATGCACTTGGAGTATTTATCTTGACGCCTATCGTTATTTTCATCCGTAATATTCTTGGCGCCTGGATTTTTGCCGACATGATCGAAAAAGTTTCACTTGGGCTACCTCAAGACGAGCTGATCCGTCAAATCCTACCAGAAGCCATTGCCTATATCGCATTTTACATGCTAAACACAGTTGTTCTTAGCGAAGTCCGTGTCTATTTAATCTGGAAAATGGAGCTCAAAGCAATCTATCACCTTGGCTCACTCGCTTTTGATTCGATTTGCAACCAATCAATGCAATTCCACAGTGACCATTTCTCTGGCTCACTCGTCTCGCAAACCAACAAATTCGTTTCAGCTTTTGAACGTTTTTGCGACACGATCATCTTCAACCTCCTCCCAACAGTCTCATTTATTACTTTCGCCGCCATCATCATCGCCCAGCACTCCCCAATCTTTGCGCTCGGCTTCGTAATTAGTATCGTTGTCTATACATTGATTTGCGCGCTCACCTTCAAAAATCTCAAAAACGCAAGCGACGAAGAAGCATCAGCCCAAAATAAGCAAACCGGCCAACTCTCCGACTCAATTTCCAACATAACTTCAGTCAAATCCTACGCCAAAGAATCTCACGAGCGCCACCGCTACGCCAACTTCCAACGCAAAACACTCAACACCGGTCTCAATCTTATGCGCAAGCATATTGGCCGCGACATGTTATTCAACATCGTACTCATCGGATTCACATCACTAATCCTAGTCTTTCTCATCAATGGCAGCGAATGGTTCGGACTATCTATCTCCGCACTCATCTTGATCGTAAACTATTCTGAAAGTGCACTCGGCAATCTCTACGACATCACCCACGTTTTCAAGGAACTCAACCGCGTGTTCGGCGACGCCAACGATATGGTTACAATTCTCGATATGGAAGACGATGTGGTTGACGCCAAAAACGCCCAAGAATTAGTCATCAAAAAGGGAAGTATCAAATTCGACAACGTCTCCTTCAAGCATAAAGACGCCAAAGAATCAATCTTCGAGAATTTCAATCTCGATATCAAACCAGGCGAGCGTATTGGTCTCGTAGGTATGTCCGGTTCTGGCAAAACCACAATTACCAAACTTTTGCTTCGCTTTGCCAACATTAACACCGGCACCATTACAATCGATGGTCAAGATGTTGCCACCATCACACAAAAATCGCTCCGCGAGAACATCGCCTACGTCCCACAAGAAACTGCACTCTTCCATCGCTCCATCTCCGAAAACATCGCCTACGCTAAGAACGATGCCACCGAAGCCGATATTCTTCGCGCCGCCAAACTCGCCAACGCTACTGAATTTATCAATGATCTGCCAGCAGGCTACGATACACTTGTGGGTGAACGTGGCATTAAGCTTTCCGGTGGTCAACGCCAGCGTATCGCCATCGCACGCGCCATCTTAAAAGACGCCCCAATCCTCGTACTCGATGAAGCCACCTCTGCACTCGACTCCGAATCTGAAGCCCTCATCCAAGGCGCCTTGGATAACCTCATGCGAGGCCGCACATCCATCGTGATTGCTCACCGCCTCTCAACCATCGCCAACCTCGATCGTATCGTTGTACTTGATAATGGCAAAATTGTCGAACAAGGCACCCACGAAGAATTGCTCGCGAAAAAAGGTGCTTACTTTAAACTCTGGTCACGCCAATCAGGCGCTTTCCTCGATAAGGAAGCTGAGTAAATCACAATAAAAAATAGTATCGCGCAGGATACTATTTTTTATCAATAATTAACGCACCACGCAGCGAACCGAAGCGCCACCAGTATATTGCAAATTATTCTGAATACCAATCCAACCAGATCCAAATACCAATGCGCTCACCTGACCATTAACAATAGTCGCAGACCAATACGCGCCATCCGAGCCAAGATTAGATACACTGCCATAAAACGAGCCAGCGTGGTTAAGAAAATATGGCGATTGCGAAATACTTGCACTCGTAAACGAGCCCTTAGTTGATAAATATGCCCAGCTACCTTCAGCTGTATTGCCAAGTGGCAACTTCCACCCCTTAGGGCATACCGACTGCGTAGCAACGTTGTTTACAACGTTACCACCAGCAGATGCGGCATAGAAATTATAGAAAGTACCCTGAATATAATGCCATTCAAGCGCGTCTGCGGCTAACCCGGCAGTACTCGTCGTGGAAGACGCTGTACCATTGGCGACATAATTCGAACCGTAGTTCATCGAGTTTATAGGATTCGGATTCCAAGACCAGTTACCGGTAGAATTGCTTGGCGTCCAGTTACTTGCCACATCCGAATCGTTTGGAGTCAAAGCAGTATTGGTCGAAAGCGTCAGATCAAGGTTCTGAGTCATCCAGCACAAACCATCCTTAAAGCGCGCAATCCAGTAAGTCTTGCCGTCACGCGTATCAGTAAGCTGCGTCACGTCACCAATCTCCGCCATCGCGCAGTATTCTGGAGTCATTTCTTGCATAGTTGTAATACCGCCAAACGGCAAAATCTCCGGCTCCAAGTCAATCTTACCAATCGCCGTAAATAGGAGCGAATTATAATATGTGCCCGGAGTAGCATCGGCCGCGGCTTTTACGCTCACCGTAAAACCAACCGTATCAACACCAGCCCCCTCCGACTCATAAAGCGCCGTCATCGAGAAAGGCATCTCATGATAAATCGCACTGCTACCTTCATCCGTAGTATATCCCCAACCATTAGTCGGGAACGAAGCCAAAGTCATCGAACCCTCAATACTAGGAATCGACTCAAGAATAGAAGTATTTTCATGCTTCAATTCATTAAAATCATTATTAACATTAAAACTAAGAATATAACCCGCTTCATTCTCGGTACCAACAGAAATATCCAAACTCCTCGTTACCGGAGTATTGTCCATTAGTGGAAAAGTCATGCTTGAGGAGCTAATCGTGAGCGTAACAGTTTCATCAATTGCAAATGTATCTTGGGCGAAAAAAACAAAAGAGGATATAACTACCCCTCCCAGGATGATTCCCAAAGCTCGCAGTTCTTTTTTAATCATGGTTATGCATTAATAATATATTGTTTTCCTAATAAATACAAGATTTTTTTCCACTTTTTTCACATAGATCACCCCTGTTTATATAAAAATGTCCATGAGCGTATTGACAATTATTGCAAAGTGCGGTATAATTGAAGTAATATCCATATTTGGGTTTTACATATATATAGCCCGGGAGGGCATTTAAATAGAAAAAAATCAAAAAAAGAAGGGGGTAAGGGATATGAACCTTACAACAAAGATTTGCACTTTTGTGCTTGTAACCATAATTGCGATTTTTGCGCCTGTGCGCGATATTGCCAATATTAAGCTGGCAAGCGAACCAAAGTTCGTTGCCACGCAGCAGAAGAAACCGACGATGAAGTCGACAACACTTGTCGCTTCAGTAGCAGCTGTCCCCATCATAGTGGAGGAGCCAGAAGACGTTGTCACGATTGCGCCCAAAACCTATGCGGCGCCGGCAAACGCAAAAAAGATTAATTTGCCGCCTGCTATTATCGCAGAGCCTCAAAAAGAGGAACATGCCGCAATAAAAGCAGAGGTAACAGAAGATCCTGATTTGAAAGCAAAAATTAAATCAATCAGGTATAGCATAAGGAGGCAATGCCAGAGCATTGCCGATGCCTTCGAAAAGGCAAAAGAAGCGGCAGAGACCGCAGTAGCTACACCCACGGCGGAGTCGACTACAACCCCTGCACCCACAGTAACGGTAACACCCGTACCTGAGCAGGAAGAAACGGTAGTCAAAACAACTACGACTCCCGCACCCACGGCAATTAAGCCGGAGCTGACTACGACTCCCGCACCTACGGCAATTGAGCCGGAGCCGACTACGACTCCCGCGCCCGTAGCAATTGAACCGGAGCTGACTATGACTCCCGTACCTACGATAGAGGTACCTACAAGCACTCCCGAACCGGAGGATTTTACTTCCTCGATTGAGGAAGATTATATAAAAGTGCAGTCGTGGCTAGAAGAAAACGGCTACGATACAA
>JAZUJS010000084.1:0-2596 GCA_045642865.1 Candidatus Nanosyncoccus sp. | reverse complement strand
GCGGCCGTTAGCCCAAACGCCAAAGCTGACAGCTGGGTTAAGGTGTGCGCCTGAAATGTGGCCGATACCGTAAGCCATAGCAACAACGGTCAGACCGAAAGCGATTGAAACGCCGACGAAGCCAGCATGACCAAACAAAGCAGTGCCGCAACCGCCGAATACAAGAACGAATGTGCCGAAAAGTTCAGCGAAGAATTTGTTACAAGTCTTCATAACTGTTTAATTTTTAAGTTAGTTAATAATTAAGTTGTTTTACTTTTTATAATCAGTTTAACAATGTTGTTGACTTTGAAATCGTCCAAATGTACAAAATAAATGTTACGATACAAATTTAATTATAAAATCTCTCTTGCAGTAGGGAAAAAACAGCAGCTTCTTTCCTACAATATCGCCGAAACCTGATCGATGTAATTCTTGCTGACGGGAATGTGGGCGGCACTCGGCACATCGAGCACGGCGTAGGTGAAATCCTTGTCTTTCTGCAACACTTTCACATGACCTTTATTGACGAAATAAGACCTGTGGCAACGCACGAGACCATTATGCGAACACAACTCCTCAATTTTTTTCATCGAGTTGCGCAAAGTGTAGAATGTCATCTTATCGTCTTCCAAATAACAGATTTTCAAGTAGTTTTCATCCGACTGGATGTAAAGCACCACTTCAGGTGCAATCAGTATTTTCACATTTCCCCTTTCGTCCATGAACTTGATTTTCTCACTCGGATTTGCATTGGCGGCATGTTGCAATAGCTCGTCTTTTTCAACACCAATGAAATACAGATTGATGATAATGTACGGGATTGTTATCAAGATAGTTAGATACAATAATGAGTAGCCGAAAAACCAGAAATAGGCCTGAGCCTTATGCGACATCAGCCAAAGGTAAAGGGCCGAAAACCCTGTTGAAAATATGATTTCCGAGAAAGTACATAAATAGTATTGCGTCCAAGTAGTGTCGTTTTTCCCACACAAAACCATCATTGCGATTTTTGCGATGAGCATCACTACCAGAATGATGCAGGCAATCATCGTCATGTGAAACGAATATTCGGAGAAAGTTATGTCAAGGTCACGAAATCCCGCTGGCCAAAAAAGCAGAAATGAACCTAACACAAAAACAGGGATTCCTATGATATGGGCGAAAAATCCAAGTGGGCGGAAAAAGTTCTTTGGTACTGTATCCATCATTATTTCGTTTTATCGAGTTGCAAAACTAATAAAAATACCATTATGCCAAATGATAAGGGTTTCAAAAACGAAAAACATGAAAAGTGCAAAGCCAACGGCTATTCATTCGTTTTTCCTGTTGTTCCGATAATCCGAGTAGCATTTGAAGAAATCGTAATCCAATAAGTCGCTGATTTTGAGCAGAAGGTCGGTATAAATCCACTTACGGCTAAAAATCTTATAGGCATTTTGCCGCGAATAGCCCAATTGTACGGCAAGCCATGTAATGCTTCGCCCCTGCCGTGTCAGTTCTGCCTTGATGAGTTTCCCTATGTGCGGTTCTTCGTTCATCGGTTTGCCTTTGCGGGAGCCTTGCGCCATAAGCAAACAAAATAGGCGGAACCGTTTTGATTGCTTACTTGAAACCGAAGGCTCGGCAAAGCCCGTACAAGCAAATAAACAACAAACAATTCACGCCCGAAGACGCGAACCATCAGCCACTTATTTCTCTTGTACTTCAAATTTGCCGATTTTCGGTTTAGAGAATAAGAGCGTAAAGCTCGGTATGGATTATGTCAATAATCTATGTGTTCTATATTCTTTCGATTTAGTGTTGGCAAAAGTAGGGATTATTTGAATTGGTTGCCACCTTTTGACCATTATTTTCATCAACAAAAGAAAGGAAGTGCCTCTTGACACTTCCTTTTCATCATAGCTTAGATACTAGTTCCACAAGTTACTGTTTATAACATCTGAAAATCTCATTGAATCCCGATTGCAATGCTTCTGTTCTAAGCTTTATTTCCAAATCGGAACAATTCTTTGCGCCCCATGATTCGGGATCCATATCCTTGCTACCATAATAGTAGCCATCGGTGGCATCATATTCTTCACATCTACATGAAGAACTTTTTGAGCATTGGGCGAACAGTAGTACACCAAATAATGCTATTGCAAAAAATAGTATTATTTTCATTTTATTATGATTTAGTGCTTTATATTCGAAAACCCAAATTCTTCATTTTCCATCATCTCCGTGTATTGTTTTCCATTTCCACCATACCAAGTGTTTGTTTTCCAGTTATAGACCAAAGGAAGTCCTCCAGAAGTACCCGACGAGTTTTCTGTAATTATGCCACAATAAACATAGCCATCTGAATCAGCCCACATTCCATAACTAAATGATGCTGTTGTTGCAGTCCCCGACAAAGTCTGCAAATCAGCATAAACGCCGCTGTCGGGATTTCTGACTCTCAGGGTGGCAGATGTGGGTGTTCCGCACCCCGTAGTCGTAGGATTGCTCCAACGCAAGGTAATGGTCGTGCTTGTCGCCGTATGGCTCGTGTAATGCACCGGGCAGGGGCTGTAGACGGTGGCGCCCCCCCCCCCCCCCCCCCCCCCCCCACCACAAAAAAAAGAAAAAGAGC
>JAZUJS010000083.1:0-1502 GCA_045642865.1 Candidatus Nanosyncoccus sp. | reverse complement strand
TCATGAAATCTTCGACCACGACCTCGCCAAGGGCATAAAGCCAAAGAGGGAAGGCGACAACACTTTCATCCTGAACTTCAAGCATCCAACAACCTTCAACCGCTTCATGGCGTGTGAGGACATACGCAAAGGACAGCGAGTGAAGAGATTTACGCTTGAGGCATTTGTGGATGGTGCATGGAAATCGCTACAGGACGAGCTTGCCGATTGGGGCGATGGTCTTGAGACGATAGGAAGAAAGCGAATCATCTGTTTCCCAGAGGTAACAGCCACCCGACTTCGCATGACCATCACCGACACAAAAGCAACGCCAATAATCTCTCGCATGAGCGTGTTCCATGCCCCAAAACTCACGTCCGACATTCCTAACTCGGGCGAGAAGTTCTCGTCAAAGTTCAACATCTTCATGGTGGGCAGCAACGACTCTCCTTCTCGCTCCATCATGATTGACCTCGAAGGTACAAAGACAGTGAAAGGATTCCGCTACCTCCCTCCGCAGGGACAAGGTGCAAAAGGCATCATCACCCGCTATTCCTTCTGGGCAATGATGGGTGGCGAGTGGAAGCGCATCAGCGAGGGTGAGTTCTCCAACATCGTCAACAACCCAATCTGGCAGAGCGTCAGCATCGACCCCATCAACGCCAGCTTGTTGCGCATCGATGCCGAGAGTATGAATAGCGGTGAGAGAGCAGTTTACGAGGATATTGAATTATTAACAGAATAGATATAAGAATGAGAAGAATACTATCAGCATTAGTTCTATTTGCATTTGTGCTAATCACGTTTGCTCAAGGCTACCTTCCAGGAGAATGCTGGTGCTTTCAAACAAAAAACAAAAACCATAAAAAGCAAACAATAACGCAAAAGGGAAATATTAAATAGAAAATGTTTTGGAAAATTTCTTACTTGTGCTATGAGTCCAAAACACAAAATGGCGACTGGGTCGCTTGGTAAAATGCCCAATGGCTAAAATAAAAATGCTCTTCGAGCTTAAAATCCATCCGGATGAGGGAAAGAAGCCATTAGCCGTTAGCTTCCATCCGGATGGCTTGCTTTTAGACTTTTAGTCTTTTAGACTTTTAGACTTTTCAATAACGCAAAAGGGGGAAATATAAATAGAAAATGTTTTGAAAATCGGGCATGTCCTGATATGTGGGTATTTCAAAACGGAAAATAGCGACCAGGACGCTTGGTAAAATGCCCAATGGCTAAAATGAAAATGCCTACGGCTAAAAATAAGCCCCCTAACCCCCTCAAGGGGGAATGAGGTAAAGGCTCGTACTCATTGGTTTGAAAGCACCAGCATTCGTCTGGAGGACGATACAGCAAAGGCATAAAAAAACAAAAACCATAAAAACCGTTTTGAAAATATTGGTCTTGCAGACCATGATGGCTGTATTGTCATCAAGTTCTTGTAAGCGAGCTTCCAAAACCTTCTGACAATACAGCCATTACACTACCGTTTTCATTTTCAAAACAAAAAACAATAAAAAGCAAACAAT
>JAZUJS010000082.1:0-3684 GCA_045642865.1 Candidatus Nanosyncoccus sp. | reverse complement strand
GAACAAATGAAACGACCGGATTATGCAACGGCGGTGTATATTTAGGCGATAAAGGCACTCGGCAAAGATAATATCACCGAGCAGACTATCGCCCATCTGAAAAAGTTTCTGAACGAAAATCAATATGCCGACAAATATATGAATTTGAATTACCAAAAAGTATTCAGAAAATAGTTGATAGTGATGCTATATTCAAAAGATATATTGAGAATGCCATAAGATGGTTAAAAAACTTATGCAATATAGGTGAATGAAGTAATATGAAAAAAACAGTAATATATGTCACTTTTGATAGTGAATTTGTGGATTACATTATAGAAAGGTGGATGGAAAAAAATATTCGCGGTTTGTTCGGTAACAACAAGAAACAAGATATCGTGCAAGTCTATTTTGACAAATGCAAATGCAAAGGCGTGTATACCCGATCAAAACGTAAGTTGTTGAACAGCGAACTTGAAGAATATATTAATTTACCAATAACAACTTCGACGCTTTTTGTCGTTAACGAAGTCCCTGTTGGTAAAAAGTCGGATTCTATATGTCAGTATATCATATTTGATAATCAAGCCATCAGAGAACTTCTTTTTGAAATGTTGATGGATTATGATGACATAATTTTTCAAGTCAATTGCCTGCCGGAAGATCAAATATATCAAACTTATTTTGATGAAAAAACATGTACTGGTCTTTATGCCATATCTTATATGGATAGCTTGTTGAAAGAAGACGAAATGAAATATTTGGTTAAAGTTACTAAGCCGTTATCCGTTTCGAACTTTGCAAATCAAAAAATAGAATATTCAAAGTATAAAAAAGAGTCATGTGAAGAAGTATTTAATGCGAAAAAAAAAGAACATATAGTGATTGATAATACTAACAGATGTATCCTTACCGACAAATACGATCAGTTCAATGTTGACAGCATAGAAAAAATATCAAGTGATTTCCGCAGTATAGCATTTGAATTTGAAGAAAAAAAATATAGTCTTGAGTATTGCGATACATACAGATATAAATTTTACGGATATGACAAAAACAGATTCATTTCTTCTGATGATACCGTAGAATGGATATATATTTTTTCAAATAAAGGATTTGAAATTTCGTTTGAAAGAGAGTATGTTGAAAGACTAACACGCGAAAGCTCAAAAACATATAAAGAAAAAGATATTATTTGTGAAGCTGAAAAACTTGCGAAAAAGTACATTGATTTCGGGAAAGGCAAATGGAAAAGCGATATTCAAGAATCGGGCATCATAAATGGACGAAGGTATTATGTTGTTCGTTTCAAACTTATTTTGAAAGCATTTATAACAGATTTCGGTGTTGATATAATGATAAATGACGCTGGTATTATTAAGCGATTAACGTATTTTACAGGGAATGTTAATTATGATACTATTGCTCCTAAAATAAACGAAGATTCAATTAAGAGTAGTTTTGTTTCACTTGCGGCAAAACACAACAAGGTTGAAGAAAAAGATATAACCAATCTCAATTATGAAAGCATCAGACTTTTTGTTAATTCAAGCAAAAAAATATGTATTGAATATTTGGTGCATTTCTATAGTGACGTCAAAACGCACAATTTTTTGGAAGAATCTTTTAGTTGTACCGCGATATTTGATTAGTATATGGGGCCAGAGGCACCTATGGTATCTGAAACAGCACCGCATAGCTATTTATACCGACCTACTGACAACCGATAAATTGAACGAATACCTTGCTGATGTGAATGAGCAGGCGGAGAAAATGTTCTTTCGGTTTGTAAAAGAATTTGCTGAAAAGGACCGTATCACAGAAAAGCTCAAGGCTGAAGATCAGATGCTTTGAGTACAGCGAATGAACGCACTACGGGAAATGGTGGCAGAAATCATCAATCGCGAACTAATCTATGCATAAGAAAAGCGGCAGGATTATGACACAATCCTGCCGCTTTTTTCTCTTTTTTGTTTTTCAGAGAGCTTCGTTTTACTTTTGCGGTGCGGCGACCGGGAACTCCGTCACTGTAGTATCCCATGTGGTAACGGCGTATGCCGCGCGTGTGGCACCTTTGTACCAAACCTCAAAAATAAGGTTGGAAGCTTCATCCAGATAGTATTCCGTTCCGGAGATATCCGTGTATTTCACACAGCTTACGCCGCAGATTTCTTTTGTATCGGAAGTTTTTTGCTGATTCTCGAGATAGTCCACGGTGAACTCAAGGAACGATTCCATTCCGCAGGTGCATCCGCTGTCAACAAATCCGTCGTTGTCCCAGTAGTAGATTTCGTACAGACCTCCACCAATGTAACGCCAAAAGTCAGTGGAGCTGTTCATAAAATCATCGCCGATCTTATAAAGGTCCAATCCCGGGGCGACCATATGAAAGTTCTCGGGCAGCATCGAAGCGGGGTTATTGTCGTCATTTTTACCCGCGGACTGGGTGGGACTCTCGGACTGCTTAGTCTCCTTGCTTTCCGGCTGAGTCTGCTTCTGCGGCTCCGTTTTTTCGGTCTGCTGAGTGCTCTGACTTGTGCTTTGGCTACTTGTCGAGGACGTTTTTTCACCGCAGGCCACAAGCGAAAGGAGCATCAGAAGAGCAAGTACCAAGGGCAAAAACTTTTTCATACAATTACACCTCTCATCTCTTTATTATTTCAGAATCTTGAATTTACCGATGATCGGCAGTTCTTTTGCTTTACCGTTCGCTGCATTGATAATGCCGAGAACGGCAAAGAGTAAGCAAACAAGTCCGAGAAGACTTCCGGCAATGCTGAAAATCCATCCGATCAGAGGAAGCCCATCAAGAATGCTCAATACAATTACAGCGATAATTTCTGCAACAGCAAGAACGATACCCTGATTACAATGGAAACGGGCAAATTTGGATTCCTTTGCGGCAAAAAGCGGAATCAGTACGAGCCACGACAGATAAGCGAGAATCGCCATCGCCTTGTTGTTCCGGATGTCCTGCGCATCGTACTCCGCCGTCGTGTCGGCGGTGTTGTTCAGACCGGCTATCTTTTGCGAGAAATCAGTCTGCGCAGACTGGGTGGGATTTGCATCTTCCTTTATCTCACAGCCTACCGGTGCGCCGCAGGACGGGCAGAATTTCTCCCCATCGTTCAGTTGCGCTCCGCATTTTGAACAAAATGTCATAACAGTTACCTCTTTCCTTCTTTGTTTTTATTTTTCTTCTTACCTTTGCCGATAAGAATAATGACAACGACCACGACGACCAGAATGATCGCGAGCCAGATAAACAGGCAGATACCGAGCGGCTGAACGGGACAGATGCCGCAGACTTTGCACTTGTTTTTTTCTATTGGCGTATTATCATCAAGGTTTCCGCCAGAGGTGTTTGTACCGTTCTGACCGGGGTCCTCTTCGCGGGCCTCACCCGCATTGCAGAAGAGTGAATTGGTATAAGGACTGTCTTTGCCTTCTTCGGCATAATTTTTCAGATACGCCCGGAATTCAATGGCGTCGTCCTTTGATACTTCTTCGGTCACAAAATCCTTCCAACCGCTGAAAAGCCATTGGGGGTTGCCCCAGTCGGTTTCCTTCCATTCGCCCCATTCGCCGTCTGTCTGCACCCGATACTGCATCACGGCGCAAAGCGGATCCCATGCGTCCATTTCAATCGAATAATATTTTTGCGCGTCGCCGTTTGACTTCGGGAAATCAACGTACAGCTTCCAC
>JAZUJS010000081.1:0-53007 GCA_045642865.1 Candidatus Nanosyncoccus sp. | reverse complement strand
TCACCCGCAAGGATGATGAACCAAAATCTCGTGCTTGGCACGGTTTGCAACGCGCATTGCTCAACAATGCTGTTCAAGGCGTTACCAAAGGCTTCGAGAAGAAACTAGAAATTAATGGTGTCGGCTTCCGTCTATCAGGCGGTGGCAAGTCAATTGAAATGGCACTTGGTTTTTCACATCCAGTGAAATACGAAGCCCCAGAAGGCATTGAACTCACCACTAATAAAATGGAAATCACCGTTTCTGGCATCGACAAACAAAAAGTCGGCCAAGTTGCAGCTGAAATCCGCAGCCTCAAGAAACCTGAACCATACAAGGGTAAAGGTATTAAATATATTGATGAAGTTCTCATCCGCAAGGCTGGAAAGGCAGGTAAGAAGTAATGAAAGCTGAATTTAGAGCAAATCGTACTCGTGCGAAGATTCACGGTACTGCAGAACGCCCACGTTTGAGCGTTAACTTCTCAAATCTTCACATCACTGCACAAATCATCGATGATGATAAGAAAACCACATTAGCTTATGCTACTACCGTTGGTCAAAAGCTCACCGGTACCAAAACCGAAAAAGCTGCTGAAATCGGTAAGCAAATTGCTGAAAAAGCCAAAAAAGCTAAAATTTCTAAAGTTGTCTTTGATCGTGGCGCAAAATTATATGCAGGTCGCATGTCCGCTCTCGCTGACGCAGCCCGCAAGGAAGGATTGGAGTTTTAATCATGACTGAAGAAAAAGCCCCAAAAGTTATCAATAAAGCCGGCACCCTCAAAATGACCGACGAAACCGCAGCCAAAAAAGATGTCAAAGACATTAGTGGCAAAAAGATGGATCGCCGCAACCGCCGCGACCGCGTCAAAGCCGATGTTGCTCCAAAGGAATTTGATGAGCTTACCATCGCTGTTGATCGTGTCTCTCGTACCGTTGCTGGTGGCCGCCGCATGCGCTTTAAAGCACTTGTTGCTGTTGGAAACCACAAAAACAAAGTTGGTATCGGCGTAGCAAAAGGTAACGATGTTACTGCAGCTGTCGCAAAAGCTACCGCAAAAGCAAAAAGAACAATGATTACCTTCGCAATGGATGGTGAAACTATCTGCCATGAAGTTGAAACCAGAGTTACTGGCGCTGATATTCTTATGAAACCAGCCGCCCCTGGTACTGGTATTATCGCTGGCGGTACTGTTCGTTCAATCATGGGTCTTACTGGTGTCAAAAACCTCATCTCTAAGTCTCTTGGTTCAACTAACAAAGTCAACATTGCTTATGCTGTTATCGAAGGTTTGAAAGCACAAGTCCCACGTTCTGAATGGACCGGTGCCAAAAAATCCGCAAAGGAGACTAAGTAATGAAATACAATGATTTAATCGTCGAAAAGAACACTCGCCCATCACGCAAAGGCCGTGGTATCTCAGCTGGCCAAGGTAAAACCGCTGGTCGTGGTACTAAAGGTCAAAAAGCTCGTACTGGCCACAGCAAAATGGCTGCAGGCTTCATGGGCGGTCAACGCGCTATCATGCAAGCAATTCCAAAGCTCAAAGGCTTCAAGAGCTTGCACGACAAAGCTGAAGTTGTTTACACTGATCGCCTCAATGAGCTTTCAGGCAACGTCGACAACTTTGCTCTCGCCGAGAAGAACCTCATCTCGACTCCATATACGAAAGTTAAAGTTATCTCACGTGGTGAATTAACCGCAAAGATTAATCTTGAAACACAATTTGCATCAAAGTCGGCTGTCGAGGCTTTGAAAAAGGCAGGTGGAAGCTTTAAGAAAGTTAAAGTTCCAATGCGCCCAGCTAAAAAAGCTGAATAATTATAAAAAAGACGACCCCAAGAAAAGGGTCGTCTTTTTGTTGTTTTTTGTAGTATAATAATAGGGAAATAAATAGTGGAGTTAAAATATGGAACAAAATCTAGTAAAAACTAGTGCTAAGCAGAGAATTATTATCACTGTCATTACTGTTATAATGCTATTTTCAATCATTGCATCATATACTGCAATTTTGCTTTCGAAGCCGCAAGAATCTGGTCTTTCTGGTGCCAAAAAAGCACAATACGAAAGAGAATATAACGAAAAACAGGCTGAATTTACTACTGCTTCGGCTGGTTATTTCAATGACTTTATTAATTTTAAGTCTGAAATTACCGCCTATAACGAAAATGCCGCAAACGAATCTGGTATTGATACTAAAGATCTAAAAATCGGCGACGGACGCATTCTTACCGATGGTGATACTGATTATATGGCTTATTATGTTGGTTGGTGCGCGGATGAATCGATCTTTGACTCAACATTTGACTCGACAGACAATCCAACTGGATTCAATAACATTCTTTCATCAACTTCAAGCTTGATCGAGGGCTGGAATGCTGGTGTGGTTGGCATGCAACTTGGTGGTATTCGCGTAATTACTATTCCGGGCGAATTGGCTTACGCTGATTCTAAAGAAATTTGCGGCGGCTACAATAAGCCACTTAAATTCATGATTATGCCAATCGCCAAAGAAGGCGAAATGCTTACATTGGCTGACGACCTCGATCTTGCTCGCACTAAGTATCAATATGCTGTCAAATTTAATGTTGATTACGATGAACTATTCGGCACAAGAAGCGAACCAGAAGAAAATACTGAGCCAAGCGAGCCAGTAGAAGAAGGGGAAGAATAAATGCTCGACTTAGCAATCATTGGTTCCGGTCCAGCCGCGTTTAGTGCAGCAATCTATGTTGCGCGCGCAGGCTACAATGTCAAAATTTTTGAAAAAAATAAAATTGGCGGGACACTCACGGAGATTGCTAAAATCGAAAATTATCCAGGTTATATCGGATCGGGCCAAGGCCTAGCAAAACAACTCCAATCGCAAGCAGAATCGGCGGGCGCAGTTGTTGAATATGGTGAATTGACTAGTCTGCAACCTATTAATAATCATATCGAACTCACGATTGATGACGAAAAATTTGAAGCGCGTTCCGTTTTGGTCGCTACCGGCTCCGAACCACGTCGTCTGGATTTTTCCATCGATAAACCAGTTTCGTATTGCGCACTCTGTGACGCCCCACTCTATAAAGGCAAAAGCATTGCCGTCGTGGGCGGTGGAAATTCTGCTTTTCAGGAATCGCTTTATCTTGCATCGATTGCAAAAAATGTAACACTTTTTTCACATACCGCGGCAAAGGCGGAACCATATATAATCAACAAAGCTCAGGCTTGCCCGAATATCGATGTACGTATGAATGCAACTATTGATGCGGAAGTACTTAAGCCATTCGACGCGATTTTTGTCTTCATTGGTACAAAACCTGCCACTGATTTTCTTGATCGGGCTTTGCTTTCCGATGATGGCATGATTAAAACAACCAATTATATGTCAAAACTAAAAGGGGTTTTTGCGGCTGGTGATGTGCGCGACGGTAGTACAAAACAGGCAATTATGGCATCCGCCGATGGTGTTGCCGCAGCTATGGAAATTATTAAATATCTGAAAGGATAGAATGAATAAACCCTCCTTCTTTTTCTATGATTTGGAAACATCTGGGTTGAATCCGCGCGATGACCGTATTATGCAATTCGCCGGTCAACGTACCGATATGGATTTAAATCCTATTGGTGGACCGGTCAATATTTTAGTAAAAATAAATAACGACACTTTGCCGAGCCCTAGTGCTATTATGGTGACAAAAATTACTCCGCAAAAAACTCTCACCGATGGTATTTCTGAAGCTGAATTTGCCAAAATGGTCACCGAAGAAATTTTTACGCCAAATACAATAGCGGTTGGATATAATACTGTGCGTTTTGATGATGAATTCATGAGGCATCTATTTTGGCGCAACTTTTATGATCCGTATGAATTTGAATGGAAAGATGGTCGCAGCCGTTGGGACTTGCTAGATGTCGTTCGCATGACGCGCGCCTTGCGCCCAGAAGGGATTAATTGGCCATTTACCGAAGATGGTCGTGCAACGAACCGCCTCGAACTCATCACGAAGCTAAATCATATCTCACACGAACACGCCCATGATGCAGAAGCAGATGTTCAGGCATCAATCGATGTGGCGCGCCTCATTAAAGAAAAACAGCCGGACCTATTTAACTATCTTTTCAAATTACGTTCAAAAAACGAAATTAAGCGTATTGTAAATCTCGAATCAAAGCAGCCATTTGTTTATTCTTCAGGTCGCTACTCATCCGAATTCGAAAAAACCACAGTCGCCTTCCCGCTCACTTCAAGTCGTAATGGCAATATTCTTGTATATGATTTGCGCTATAATCTTGATGATTTATTAAACGATGACAATAAAAAAGAACATCCAACATTCTTCCCGATTGTTAAGGAACTATGTTTTAATAAGTGTCCTGCAATAGCGCCACTGGGTGTATTGGAGAAAAATGATGGTTGGGGCAAGATTAAAATATCAAAAGAGACTATTGATAAGAATTTAACATCCTTGCTTAGTCACCCTGAATTTGCTGAGCAGCAACGCGCATTAATCGAATCGAAGTCGGAATTTCCACCGGCCATCGATCCAGAATCGGCACTATATGATGGCTTCATTGATAACTACGATCGTAATAAATGCAATGCGGTTCGAAATGCAACTGAGAATCAACTTGTCGATTTTCATCCAGACTTTACCGATGAAAGGTTGCCAGAATTACTTCTTCATTACAAAGCCAAAAATTATCCGCGTTCCCTCACGGAGGATGAAGCAAAGAAATGGCAAGCATATCGCAAGACGCGTCTTGAGCGTCAGGCTCCAGCTTTTTTGGCTGAACTCGAAAAAGTCACCGATGATTTTATCAAAGAAGAACTTAGACTTTATTTCGAATCACTAAATGATGGTGACTATTTATAAAACTTATGCTAAAATAAATATAAAGAAAGGTGGGTCATGACAAATAAAGTAATGATTGTTGGTACTGGCAATGTCGGCGCTTCGATTGCTTTTGCGATCTTAAATCAGCGTACGGCGGTTAGGGAAATTATTTTGACCGACATCATTGCGAAGGATGCTGACGGTGAAGCTAAAGACCTTTCTGATGCTCTAGTTTCAGCACCAAGTCATCTCAAAATTCGTAGTGGCACCTATAAAGATGCCAAGGATTGTGATATCGTAATTATTTCCGCTGGCGCCGCGCAACGTCCAAATGAATCGAGAAATAATCTTCTGGGGCGCAATGCGAATATCTTGAAGGGCATGATTGATCAGATTATGGACTCCGGGTTTAAGGGGATTATTATTATGGTCACCAACCCAGTCGACACGATGGCGTATCTCGCTTGGAAGTTCTCAGGTCTGCCGCCAGAAAAAATTATTAGCACTGGCACCATGCTGGAAACAGCCAGACTTCGCAAAAGAATATCTGAATATATCGACGTTAATCCAAAATCAATCAGCGCCTTCCAAATGGGAGAGCATGGTGATTCTGGCTTCTCCGTATGGTCACTAGCAAATCTGAGTGGACAACCAATCGGTAATCTCTTACGGCAAAAAGAACTAGCAGAAATCGAAAAGTACATTATTAATGAAGTGTATGAAATTATTGAACAGAAAGGCGCAACCTACTATGGCATTAGTACCTGTGTCGTAGATATTGTTAACTGCATCTTGAATGATGAAAAAAGAATTTTACCAATTTCTAGTTATCATGAGTACGAAGGCGTATTCTATGGCTCACCAACTATTATTGGGCGACGTGGCGTCATCCGGCAAATAGATCTAAAGATTTCGGAAGTTGAAGGTATGAAGCTTGAAAAGTCGATTCAGGCACTCAGAGCGGAAATTAAATCACTCAAAAGCAGAGGGTGCCCAAAACTTGACTAGAAAAAGCATAAGTAGTAAATTTAAGAGAGAATATATAGCTAAAAGCTAAAAAGGGAATAAAATGGATCCATTATTAAGTAATATGAAACCGACGAGCCCAACCAATGGCTCACCAATCAAACCGACACCAGTACCGGCTACTGGCGGTATGCCAAAAATGCCAGTTACAGGCGCCCCAGCACCAGCGACCCCAGCGCCAGCTCCTGTAGCGCCAGCACCAGTTCTTCCGATGCCGCCAATTCCTACCCCAGAACCACTACGAAAACCTGTTATGGAAGCTGCTCCAGAAGCGACTATGTCATTTGCTAGCGCTTTCGAAAACACTACCCCAGCTCAAGCCGGTCAACCAGCACCGTTTGGTGCTCCACTTAATGCTAGTGGATTTGGTGCTACTGAACCACTAACTCAGCCAGAACCAATTCCAGAGCCAGACCCAATTGAAGAAGAGCTCAAATCCCCAATCAAAGCAGCAGAACCAGTGCCTGGTTCAATCGGCAGTGCATTCTCTTTGCCTTCAAGTATGCAAGATATTTCTTCTCCAAACAATGTTGCATTCGGAAATATGCCGACAACGAACCAACTTTCTTCCCTCAAGGATCCAAACGCCCCTAAAAAAGCAATGTCAAAGACGACACAACTATTGATTATTGCGCTCGGTGCAATTCTACTTATTTCGGCTATATTTGTTGCGGTTTTTGCAATTAATAGTGGTAAATCTAAAACTGAAACTTCATCACCAGAACCAATTGTTACTCCAGTCTCAGAAATAACTACATTAAGCTGCCAACGCGAGCTTGATATGCTCGATTTGATGGACTTAAATTCAAGCGCAGATAACGGCACGAATGTAGTCGAGATTGATTTTGAAAATGATTTTCCATCCGGCTACAAACGCACTATTCGCCTTGAATATAGTGACAACACACTAGCTACAAGCGAAAAAGAATCGGTTATCGACGCGCTTTCAATGCAATTACTGGGCGATGAAACGCCAAATACGTCCTATGTTATTAGTGATGGTATCCTAAGCATTTCATATGATGCAACTAGTGATGATGTTGACAGTAGTAATTCGTTGAATTACGAATTCGAATATGACGAAGACAAAATGTCTATTGACGATTTCCAAAATTCATACGAAGACAACGATTACGTTTGTACGGTAGAATAATAATAATCATTGCAAAAAGTCCCCACATCAACAAAAGGGGACTTTTTGTTGCAAGTTGAATCAAAAAATTGTATAATACATAATATGTCAAAGATATATCTTACTACAGCAATTCCATACGTAAATGGCGCGCCGCACATTGGTCACGCTATGGATTATACTATTTCTGATACGTACGCACGCTACCGTACGCTTATGGGGGACGAGGTAAGATTGCAGGCCGGGACCGATGAACATGGCAACAAAATTGCTCAAAAGGCGGCTGCGAATAATATTCCGGTTCAGGAATACGTTGATGGCAATACTGCCAAATTCCAAGAATTTATCAAAAAGTTGGACGTAAAGAA
Source organism: Candidatus Nanosyncoccus sp. (assembly GCA_045642865.1). Classification (GTDB taxonomy): domain Bacteria; phylum Patescibacteriota; class Saccharimonadia; order Saccharimonadales; family Saccharimonadaceae; genus Nanosyncoccus. The sequence continues at coordinate 45,677 of JAZUJS010000081.1, read as the reverse complement.
TACTGATTTTATTCGCACGACCGATCCAGTTCACATGAAGAATTGTCAAGAAATCTGGAAGAAAATTTCAGACCATATTTATCTAGCAAAATATGCTGGTTGGTATTGTACTGGCTGTGAACGCTACGTTACGTCAAAAGAATATGAAGAGAACCACGGTGTTTGTCCAGACCATCAAAAACCATATGAAGAACTTGAGGAGGAAAATTATTATTTCCGCATTTCCGATTTTAAAGATCAGATTCGTGAAAAAATAGAAAGCGGCGAGATGACTATCTTGCCGGAATTTCGCAAGAAAGAAGTATTACGCCTACTCGAAGAATCTCCGGATGTGTCATTCTCGCGTCCAAAATCCCAACTCGAATGGGGGATCGAAGTTCCTGGCGATTCAAATCAAACGATGTATGTCTGGGCTGATGCTCTTTCGAACTATATTACCGTGTTAGGTTATCCGGAAAAAGATATCAGCGAATGGTGGCCAGCTGCAGTTCAATTTGTTGGAAAAGATATTTTGAGATTCCATACAATTATTTGGCCGGCAATGCTCTTGGCCATGGGTCTTCCTTTGCCAAAAGTAATTTGCTCGCATGGGTTTATTCTTAGTGATGGACAAAAAATGTCTAAGTCAATCGGCAATGTTGTAGATCCAATGGAAGTATTGGAAAAACATGGTGTCGATGCTTTTCGTTATTATTTCTTGCGCCATGTCGATACGTTTGACGACGGTGACTTTACGTGGGAAAAGTATGAAAATGCCTACAATACTGAACTTGCAAATGATCTTGGCAACTTAGTGCAGCGCCTAGCTACGATGGTTTCCAAAAACCATATTGTTGATATTGATAAGAGCAATATATCAATCAGTAATGATGCTGAATACTGTGCTTTGATGGATAAGTTCGAACTAAGTAAAGCATTTGATTATGCATGGACAAAAGTTCAAGCTATCAATAAAAATATTGATGACGAAAAGCCATGGGAGCTTGCCAAGCAAGGTAATGTCGAAAAATTGAATCTTGTTCTTGGTAAAATGGTACGTGATATGCTTATTGCAAACGAATTATTAAAGCCGTTTTTGCCAACTGCAACCGCGAAGATTGCAGAAATCTTTGGCGCCGATAATATTGAACCACCAAAGACTCCATTGTTCCCAAAGAACTAAAAAAATACACCATATATTATATATGGTGTATTTTTTGTGGCTTAATAATTAAGCATTCTTTTCACCAGAGAGGAATGCCATGAAATCTGATAGGTAGAAGCCAAGCACGCCACCAACCATTGGGAAGATTGCGTAGGTTGCGAGAGCTGAGCAGATACCACCAAAGATTGCACCAAAATCTGCACCGGTTTGTGGGAAGATTTGATCCATCAAGGCGATAGCAGGGTTAAGCATGAAGTTGCCAGAAATGTTGAAGAAGGCAGCTGAAATTACGTAGCAAATCAAGGTTGCTGCACAAATGCTTCCTGCGATTACTGCACCGTTGATAAAATTGCTGGTGCCTTTTTTGCAAGCAAGCGAGCGTGCAAAGAAGAAACCTAAGATGATGGCGCCGAAGAGTTCAATAATGGTAAATGTCCAGAATGAACCTTCAGGTGTAGCTGACATGGCTGGAAGTGGATATGAAGTATCTCCACCAGCAACATGGAAAGCAGAAAAGATTAAGCAACCAAGGCCAGCGCCGAAGATTTGTGCAACGATGTACATAACGCCACGAATGACTGAAATGCGACGGGTTGCCATCATACCGGCAGTAACGATTGGGTTAAGATGTGCACCGGAAATTCCAGCAAAAGCAACATAGATTGCAAGAACTGCGAAAGCGTATGATGAGACGGTTGCGACACCCATTTGCATAAATGAAAGTGAGAAAAGTACGAGCGTTAGAATCAATGTGCCAAGCACTTCTGCAAGAAGAGCACCATAGAAGGTTGGTTCCTTGAAGATGGTTAGAATGCTTTCGTTTGTATCATATTTTTTAGCGAAGAATCCACTGAAGATTCCGCCTTTTTTGCCCACACTTTTAACTTCCGTAACTGGAGCAACGACTGGCTTGACGGTCTTAACTGTCTTGACTGTCTTTTTTGTAGCAGCAGTTTTTGGTTTTGCAGCCGTTTTCTTGGCTGTAGTCTTTGGCTTTGTTGTTGCCATTGTGACCTCCTTAAATAATAATGCTTTTATTATAACACATCCTAAACGATATGGTATAATGAAAAAGTATTAAATAGGTTAAGCTAAAATGAGTATTATAGTAAACAAAGATACCGAACGTAAGAATCGACTAACCGAGAGAATTAATGCTGATCTTCGTGAAAAAGCGGCTGAAACTGCCGATGTCTCGGAAGATGCTGACCTGGTTGAGGATTCCGAATATGTCAAAGACCTCAAGAAAACCGGCAAATTCGGTTGGGTGTGGATTGTGTTAATTGTGCTCGCAATCATCTCGCTAGTCATTATCATGATTTAAAAACTAGAAAAAAGCATAATCGTAATATATAATATAAAACATGGAAGCAAGCGGAGGCAACTTATATGATGGTTCCATCGGCGATGCGGAGCGAGAGGCTCGCAGGCCAGATTTTTTGGACCAAAATAATAAGCGCGATAACGCCGCTCATAATCTGCGCAACGCCGAGCGCGATGCATCTTCAAGTAATCCAAAAGATATAAGTGATACCGTGGATGGTGCAAGGGAAGAAGAAGCTGCTCCCGCAAACTCTTTTATTAATTCTGTCGTCGGCAAAAAAGATGAAAAAAATCAAAAGAAAAATACCATCTCTTTCCTTAAGAAACGTGGACCAATTGCCCTGATCCTTGGTTTGATTTTTGGTGCCGGTGGCATGCTTGCTGGTTCTCAAAGTATGCTTGTTTTTAGTTTTACCGACAACTTGAAGGAATTAACTTCTAATGAATCAATTCTTTCTACACGTTCTAAAACTTTATTAGGATATCAAGTTAGTCATGGTTTAACAAAGGACCCAATCAATCGCAGAAAAGGTGTGATCAGTCTTTCGAATCGTCAAAAAACCAAATTGGCGAACAAGGGTATTTACTATGACGAAGTCGATGTTGGTGGCGATAAAAAAGTCAAAGTCCTCCTCTATGAAGGTGATGATGGTAAGATGCATATGGCGGCCGCCAATGCGAAGGATGTTGAAACGCTCAAAACAAAAATAACATCTGATTTTGAACTCGATTCATCTTCGGCTGGAAAACGAGTCACGGTTTCGTTTGAATCTCCAGACACGGTTGATAATATAATTCAGACCAACAAAAAAGTGCGCATTGCCTACAATGAGGGATCGATTACGTGGCGCGGAAAGGTTAGTTTGTGGTTTGACTCGCTGGCCTATAGCTTTTTAAATAGCAACGCCCTAACGCGCAATGTGTTTAGGGATTTTATCGATAGGTACGAAGAGACTTACGGTTCTGGTAGCTCGAAAAAAGCCGTTGCTGATGCGATGGAAATTAAGGAAGATTCGGAATACAAATTAAAGACCAATGATCCAGAAATATCTGAGGAAACAGTGGAAAAGGATGAAAATGGCAATTATCCAAGACCGAAAAATGCGCTTGAAGATGACAGTGGTCGCATAGAAAAGATTGTTACGGTTGATGCGGATGGGAATGAGGTTACAAAGGAAGTAAAAATATATAAGGTTGCAGATTATCACCTTGATCCTGAATTTGCGTATGGTGACGAAAGTCCAATTAGGGGAGAAACAAATGTTCCAAGGGTAGAAAAAAATGCGGAAGTAAAAACGGTTTCAAAGAAGCCGACCAAGGCCGAAATTAAGACCAAAATGGATGAAATCGCAAATTCTTCCATTGGAAAAATGGGAAATGCTGCCGGCATTGCAAACACTATTGTTGGGGTTGCCTCTACTGCTATCGGTGTAATGAGCAGTATTCAGCTTGTTGTTAAGGCGCAGGAAGCGCTTCAGATACAAAATGTTGCAATGCCATTCAATGAGGCGGCTGACAAGGCGCGTGCCGGTGATCAATCGCCAATCAATGTAATTGGTAATGCTATGACTACTCCCGCCCCAACGACAACCGAAGAATTAAGAGGTGACACCACTGAGACTGTTGTTAAGTCAGAGGGTAAATCTATGATTGAGGCGCAGGGTCCAAGGTCGCTTTATTCTGGCGAACCACTAAATCCAAACGACCCGAGTATTGCAAACTTTAACCTAGCTGGTGGCTTCAAGGCGGCTATGGCACAACTTTCGATTACGATGGACACATTTAAGGCTTTATCGTATACAAAAATCGCAGCCGCAGCGTTTAGTGCTACTATGGATATTGTTAAAATTGCGGTTTGCGCAGCATCGTTTGGTATTGGCTGTATTGTATCGACGGTTGTTGAAGCGGGTGTAGGCATAGGTGTTAGTGTGGCAGTTTCGGAATTTGCTCCGATTATCGTCAACGCCTTTTTGCCGATGGCTGTAGCGGCCTTTACCAGGGACCTAGCCACCGAAATGGCGGGTGAGGATTTTGGAAATGCTGTATATCTTGGCACTGAGAAGATTATGAGCTCGATGATTCGCTCCGGTGGTTCATCATTGGGTAGTAGGGACAAAGTAATCGAATATAAAGCTTTGCAAAGTGCGCATCTGGCTGAAAAAGCTGAATACGAGCGTGCCACGCGTAGTCCGTTTGATATTTCTTCTCCATATACCTTCCTAGGTAGCCTAGTAAATCAAATAATTACACTTGGCGTATTGAAGCCGGCCACAACTGGGGTTATTTCCACTATGGGTAATCTCGTCTCAAACTCGGTTGTTGCGCTTCTCCCAACCGCCTCCGCTGTTGATATTTCGAGTACAATGATGACACAAGAGGAATTCGAAGAGACCTGTCCAAATCTTGCTGCAATCGGCGCGTTTGGCGACGCATTTTGTAACCCGTATGTTATTAGTGACTTATCTACATTAACTGGCGAGCAAAATTCAACCGAAGCTATCGTTGAACGCGTTAGCGAAAATCTATATATGGAAGAAAGTGATCCAGAAAAATTTGGCAAAATTAAAGAAGGATCAGACTTGGCAAACTATATTCTATATTGTGGCAACCGCACATCGGAGTTTGGCATTGCTGATTCCAATATTGCAAGTAAATTTGACTCTGTTACTGTAAATACTGGAACTGAGGTGTTTGACAATGCGGCTAATGGTGCTATTGGTGCAATTCCTGTTGTGGGTGATATTCTAGATATTATTTCAAATGGCGAACAAAACGCCAACGAAGGTTGGATTAGTGGCTCAAATTGTGTTGCTGGTAGTTCTGAAGATTGGGAGGAAATGAAGTATTATCAGCGCTATGCAGAAGACCAGCGCCTTATGGAGGCAATGGATGATGACTATCAGTCGACCGTTTCATTGTTCCTCGATGAATACTACGAACAAAATCCACTTGATAATTCCTATGAAGGTATCTTAGCGCGCTACTCTGGCTTACCAAAAGATGCCGTTGTTGCGGTACTTGATTTTATGGAATATCAAACATATGTTGCAAAGTATGATCCGACCAACCGAAACTACTTTGGCGAAGAAGAAGAATATGTCCAGCCAGCCATTGAAGATAACGATCGTTACGTCGAAATGCCAGTTATTGCATCTGCCTCAATTAAATATAATGTCTATGCTGATTTGCGTAATCGCTTTACGATGGCCGCTTAAGACTAGGTTTAAGTTTTGAAATAGTAACAGATTGGTGGTATAATATTTTTATGGAAGAAATAGAGAAATTAAAAGCCGAACTCAAGGCATTAAACGCAGAGTATGCCAAAATTAAGGACGTTCCAGTCGAAGAACGTGCTGCTTTTGGTCGCGAGATGAATGCTAAAAAAGCGGCTATTCAAGCAAAAATCAAGGAAGCCGAAGAAGCGGCTCTTGATTCCGAGGTTGAGCCACTCGATGTGACGGCTCCAACAGCTCCAAACTTACCAATCCCGACATTTCTTTCCGCCCAGGAGGGCTCTGCTCATCCATTAATGACTGAGCTTGACCGAGTGGTTGAAATTTATCAAATGATGGGCTTCGATGTGGTTGAACCACGCCAACTTGATGATGAATTTCATATGTTTGATAGCTTAAATTTCTCTAAAGGTCACCCAGCTCGTGATGGTTATGACACATTCCGTACTGAAGAAGGTTTCATTCCGCCTGCTCACACTTCAACTATGCAACATCGCGTCTTAAAGATGTATAAAAAGAATCTCGACGAAGGAAAAAACATTGCCGTCGTTGTTCCTGGACGTGTTTTTCGTAATGAGGATGTTAATGCGACCCACGAACAAACTTTCTACCAGTGTGAAGGTGTCTTTGTGTCAAAAGATTGCACGATGGGCAATATGCTTGCAATCTTGCGCGAATTCTTTGAAAAATATTATGGCCAAAAACTCAATATCTGCACTCAGCCAGGTTACTTCCCGTTTACTGAACCATCACTCGAATTTAAAATTGAAAAACCAAAAACCATTGGTGGCAAACCAGGCGAATTTATGGAAATGCTTGGTTGTGGCATGATTCATCCGAACGTTCTTAAAATGGCTGGAATTGATCCAACGATTTATCATGGTTTTGCGTGGGGTGGTGGCATTGATCGTCTCGTAATGTTGCGCTACAACCTAAAAGATGTGCGTTACTTTGAATCTGGTAAATTAAGTTTCTTGAAGGAGTTCTAAGATGAAAATTTCATTAAATTGGCTCAAAAAATATGTAGATATTAATATTTCTAATGAAGAATTGGTCCGACTGATTGGTGCTCGCCTTGTTGAAGTTGAAGAAGCAATCGACGAAACAAGAAAATATGACAACATTTTTGTCGTTAAGGTTGTTGAGTGTGAAGCAATCGAAGGCACCCATCTTCATCTTTGCAAAATCAATAATGGTTCTGAAGAAATTCAGGTGGTTTGCGGTGCGCCAAATGTTCATACTGGCATGCTTGCGGCCTGGATCGCGCCGGGTGCTATCGTTCCGCAAAGTGTCCATGAGGATGCTCCGTTTGTAATTGGGAAGCGCAAGATGCTTGGCAAGCATGATTCGTTTGGCATGCTTGCGGGCGCTGACGAACTTGATTTTGGCGATGATCATTCTGGCATTGTGGAAATTGATCCTGAAATGGCTAAGCCAGGCGATAAACTCGCAGATGTTTTTGACTTGAACGATATTGTCCTTGATATTGAAAACAAATCACTCACACATCGTCCGGACTGTTTCGGTATGATTGGTTTTGCGCGCGAAGTTGCTGGTATTTTGGGTCAAAAATTCAACGAGCCAACTTTTGAAGAATATTCCGCAACTAGCTCGACGAAAGTTTCGATTGAATCTGCCGAAATCTGCCCACGCTACTCTGCAATTATTTTAAAAAAGCATGGTGAGATTAAGAAAAAATATCTCAGCTGGCAAGATACAATTTTGTCAAAATCTGGCATGCGTCCAGTTGATCCTATTGTTGATATAACGAATTACTTAATGCTTCTTACTGGTCAACCACTTCATGCCTTTGACTATGACAAGTTTGTGGCTGTTGGTGGTAAAACCGAGCCAATTATTGGCGTCCGTCTCGCCAAAACCGGCGAAACTCTCACATTACTCGATGATGAAGACGTTGAATTGAATGAAAATGACATTGTTATTACCAGTAATAATGTTCCTGTTGCGCTAGCTGGCGCCATGGGCGGCAAATCAACCATGATCGACGATGAAACGAAAAATATCATTTTGGAATCTGCCACATTCAGCTTATATAATCTTCGTAAAACTCAGATGGCGCACGGTATATTCTCGGAGGCAATTACTCGCTTCACGAAAGGCCAACCAGCCTATCAGACTCTTAGTGTTGCCAAGGTATGTGCCGATAAATTAGCTGATGGCTTCGAAATCGCTGAAGCAATTGACACGAAATCTACTCAAGAAAAGGAAAATGTTGTAAAAATTACAACACCAGAAATTAATACTCTTCTCGGCACCAATTATTCCAAGAAAGAGATCGTAGAAACATTAGAAAATGTAAGCTTCAAGGTTGAAGATGGTGATGAACTTACTGTTACCGCGCCAGCTTGGCGTACCGATATTCATATCAAAGAAGATATCATTGAGGAAATTGGTCGCCTAAACGGCTATGATAATATTGCCCTAAATCTTCCAACCCATGCCACTGCCAACAAAAACGAAATGTTTGAACTTAAAAAACAAATTCGTGATATCCTTAAAAACTGTGGCGCCAACGAAACTTTGACCTATACCTTCGTTAGTGGCGAAATGTTGACTAAGGCTGGACAAGAACTTGATAATTCTTATCGACTCATCAACTCGATTTCACCAGAACTCCAATATCTTCGCCAGAGCATTATTCCAAGCTTGCTCGAAAAAGCCTACATGAATATCAAGGTTCCATATGACAACTTTGTCTTATTCGAAATGAATCAAACTTACCAAAAGAGCTACGGCTTTGATGAAGATGGTGTGCCAAACAATCGCAATAAATTGGCACTTGTTGTTGCGAATCGCACTAGTAATGGTGATGCGTATTATGTAGCGAAGAAATACGTTGAAGAATTGTTCCGCAAGCTTGGCCTAGTAGTCTCGTTTAAGCCATTACAAGCAAAAGGCGTCAATGGCAAAATGCTTGAAGAAAAGCGCTCGGCTGAAGTATTCCTAAAGGATCACGAAGAGATTTCGTTTGGCGTTGTTGGCGAGCCAAAGAATAAAATTTTGCGCAATTTCAAGTTGCCAAAATTCACCGCTGCAGTTGAGATGGACCTCAATATTATTCTCGATGCAGTTAGGCAATATAGCTGCGATAACCGCAAAGAATTAATCGAAAATAAAGTTGAACGCGATTTGACGATTTCGACTGAAAAAGAGTATGCGACAATTTATAATCAAATCGAACAAAAACTAGCTGCAAAAGAATTAGTATTCAAGATTGAACCAACTTCAATTTATCAGCCAGAAGGAAAAAATGAGAAAAATATCTCCTTCCACCTTGAGTTCGCTGATAGGGATCGTGTCCTTGAAGCGCAAGAAATCCTTGACCTGATGACAGAGCTCGAAAAAATCGCCTAGTGAGTTAAAAAACTTTTGCAAAGCATAAGCTTATGGTATAATAAGCTTATGATTTTGCTTGATCGAGTCACCAAAACTTATCAGGGCGATTCAAAACCAGCCCTAAGTGATGTCTCTTTGCATATCGCGCCAAATGAGTTCGTGTTTTTGGTAGGAAAATCGGGCGCAGGCAAATCTACTTTAATGAAAATGATCACCAAGGAAGAAAGCCCAGATTCTGGCAAAATTATCATTGGTGGCATTGACCTTGATTTTGTCAAAAAACGTCATATTCCAGAATATCGTCGTCGTCTTGGCGTTGTTTTTCAGGATTTTAAATTGTTGCCACGCCGCACAGTCTATGAGAATGTCGCTTTTGCGCTCGAAATTGCTGGTATGAGCGGTAGAGATATTGCTAAGACCGTACCAAAAGTTCTAGAACTAGTCGGCCTTCTTGATCAGGCCAAAAAATTCCCAGATCAACTTTCTGGTGGCCAACGTCAACGTGTCTCGATTGCGCGCTCTGTAGCTCGTCAACCTAAAATTTTGGTAGCTGATGAGCCTACTGGTCAGCTCGACAAACTTACAACTGATGAAATTATTGATTTGTTGAAAAAAATTAACGATTTTGGCACGACTATTCTCGTAACTACGCACAATGAAAATATCGTTAACTCATTGCAAAAGCGTGTTATTACGCTAAAAGATGGCAAAATTGTAAATGATCAAAAGAATCATGGCATCTATAAACTTGACGAAACTCCAATCGTGAAACCCGTAACGCCACAGCACGTGGTGCGTACACCGGGTCACGCCCTTAAGTTAAAGAAGGTTATTCAATAATGAAAAAAGATAAAACTTCAAAGAAAATCGGGACAAAAGCTCTCAAGACGGCCGCCAAGACCAAATTGAAAGCGATGAAAAAAAGTACCGCCAGCCATCCAGTGCGAGAAGAAGGGCGAATTATCAAATATGGCGCAATTGGCTTTGCGCGCAACATCTGGCTTTCTACCGCCGCAACCGCAGTTATGTCGATTACGCTCATTATTTTGTTTGTCACTATTGCAGCGAGCATTGTCCTGGCAAATACGGCTGAATCGATGCGCGAAAAAATCGATATTACAGTCTATCTTCATCCTGGCGTTAGCGAAAAAACTTTGAGCGACTTATCAAAAATTATGTCAGCCGACCCAAACGTTAAAAGTGTCGAAACTGCAACCTCAACTCGAGAATTTGAAAAATACGTAGAAGAAAAAACTGCCGAAAACGATGAGGATATTCTGGAGCTCATCGCTAATCCAGATATGAAAGAAATTATTATCGCCAAAATGCAGGCAACAATGAAAATCAAAGCCTATAATGTAGATGACCTCAGTAGTATCAAATCGATTGTTGAAAATAATGCAGAATTCCAAAAAAATCTTGACGAAGATCGTGCGCCAACGTACGACGTAAATCAAGTTGAAATCGCCACGATTACTACTTGGGCCAATATTGCCAGAACAGGTGGCATTGTCCTCGGCGCGGTATTCCTCGTAATTTCGATTTTGATTATCTTTAGTACGATTCGCATGGCTATCTTCAGTCGACGCGAAGAAATCTACATGATGAGATTGGTGGGTGCCGATAAAGGCTTTATCCGTGGTCCATTCCTCATTGAGGCGGAGATTTGTGGTATTATTGCGGCATTAATTTCCGCAACGGCCTGTTATGTGGGCTTCATCTTTCTTTCTCCGGAGCTTTCGAACTACGGAATCGACATGGCTGTCGTAACAAATATCATGGAATCAAACCAACTTATTCTGGTATATGCTGGCTTCTTGGCGGCTGGAATTTTAATTGGACGCATCTCGGCGCGACTTGCTATTAAAAAATATCTTAAGGCGTGATTATTACCTAAGACTTTACAAAATAATAGTGTTTATGCTATTATTAAGTTATGGTAATGCTAAAGAAAAATAAGTGGCAAAAATATGCAGCTTTTCTTATGGCTGTAGTATGCGCTGTTTCTCTAGTAAAAATCAACGATGTCTTAGGTATTTCTAAAGCTTGTCAAAATAGTCCTGAATGTCTAGCCGCGATTGAGCGCGAACAAGAAGCGAATCGTAACGCGGCAGAAGCGGCCAATACGGCAAGCATGTATCAAAACAAAGTGAACGAGCTTAATGCTGAAATTGCCGCCAAGGAAGCAGAAATTATCGAAACTGAAGCTGAAATTACAGAATTAACTCGGCAAATTGAAGAAGCCGAAAAGAAACTGCTCGAAGAGCAAAACGCCCTCGCGGAGCTTCTGATTGATATGCATTTTGAAGAAGAAATAGAACCAATTACGGTTCTCGCTGGTAGTAGCTCGCTCTCGGATCTTGCCGAAAAACAAGCGCGCGAAGAAGTGATTAAAGACCAAATTTCCGCTTCTGCCGCCAAAGTTAAAAAGAATAAGGAAAAGCTTGAAGAAGATAAAATTCAAGTCGAAAATCTTCTTGACCAACAGCAAAACGCAAGGGAAAGTCTAATTGCGCGTCGCGAAGAGCAGCGTACTCTCGTTGAAAAATATCAGAACGACATCGAATCGTATACACGCATGGCTGAAGATGCAAAACGTGCAAAACAAGAAGCAGAGCGCATTGAGCAGGAAACTCACCCGGAGCTCTATCGTGGTAGCGCCTTTACCGGAGACAATACTTATCCGTGGCAAAACGAATGTCCTGGCGCCCAGGACAATTACGAAACATATTGGGAAGATGCCTATGGCTGGCACGATATTGGTGGCTATGTCTGCGAATGTGTGAGCTACGTTGGCTGGAAGGCCTACGAAGCCTATGGCATTGCACTTTCGTATGGCAATGCCTACGACTGGGCCTGGAAAGCGGAACGTTGGGGTGGTTACCGTGTAGATGGTACGCCGACTGCTGGTAGCATTGGACAAACCTCAAACGGTATTTATGGACACGTTTTCTGGGTTGAAAGCGTCAATAGTGATGGTTCGATTAATGTGACAGAATACAATAACTCTTGGGCCACCTATCTCTATTCTGGCGACTCGCACTATGGTGATTTTGGTTCGCGTCAAATCGCTGCAGGCGACATTTGGCAGTATCGCTTCATTCATCTTGACTAATCATAAACGTGTTCAAAGTATGATATAATACTTTCTATGGAAAAAATTATCGAAGTTGAACACTTAACTAAAAAATATAAAGAAACTACCGCCATTAATGATCTCTCCTTCGATGTCTATAAAGGTGAAATTCTAGGTTTGCTTGGTCCGAACGGCAGCGGAAAGTCCACGACTATTAATTCGGTTTTGTCACTTCTAAATTATGATGATGGCGAAATTCATATTTTTGGTAAAATAATGCATCCAGATAGCTATGATATTAAGCGTCAGATCGGTGTCGTATTTCAGGAAGTTGCTGTCTTTAATGAACTAACCGTTGAAGAAAACATTGATTATTTTTGCAGTCTATATATTAGCGACAAGAAAACACGCAAGAAATATGTCGAAGAAGCTATCGATTTGGTTGGCCTCGATAATTTCAAAAAATATGTGCCAAAAAAGCTTTCTGGTGGTTTATTGCGTCGTCTTAATATCGCCTGTGGCATTGCTCACAAGCCAAAGCTAATTTTTCTTGACGAACCAACCGTCGCCGTTGATCCGCAGAGTCGTAATCGTATTCTTGAGGGAATTAAGGAACTTCGCGACAAAGGCGCTACAATTGTCTATACTACTCACTATATGGAAGAAGTTGAGCAAATCTGTGATCGTATCATTATTATTGACAAAGGTCACATTATTGCATCTGGCACGAATGACGAGCTTAAGAAGCTTGTTAAAGGCAAGGTAAAACAGCAAGTTGTTGGCCCAACTCTTAATGATGTATTTTTGGAATTAACTGGTACGGAGCTGCGCGATAATTAAAATGTTGAATCTCAAAAGTATTTACAAAATCTTATTTAAGACGAAGTCGCTAATTTTCTGGACGCTCGGCTTTCCGATTATTATGGCTACTCTGTTTTATGCGGCATTTTCCGGCCTTGATGAGTCACTTGGTTTTTCAGCCATTAAGATTGCGGTCGTCGAAAATCAAAATTCAATGTCGTACAACATTTATAAGGGCGTATTTAATGCGACCAACGATATTGATGCTGAATATGTTCAGAGTGAAGATGAAGCTAAGGCTAAATTAGACGATGGTGAAATAGTTAGCTATTTGAAGTTTGCGCAAAACGCGCCAATTACCGACGCCCCAACTATGGTCGTAAAAGAAAACGGCACGGGCGAAACAATAGTTCAGAACATAATCACGGAAGTATCGCAATCGATTGCGGTTGGTCGTATAGTCGAGCCTGCCAATATTAAGAACATTAGCACGCGCAAGATAAATTATGCGATGATTGAATATTTCTCCTTGATCGCTATGACCTGTCTCTATGGTGGCATGATGGCGATGTCGATGATTAATCGTATCCTTGCCAATATGAGCATGAGCGGAAGAAGGATTGCTGTCTCCGCTACGCCAAAATCCAAGCTGATTATTTCGACACTATTTGCGTGTTATACAGTGCAACTCGTGGGACTATTATTAGTCTTCTCATATATGAATCTTGTCCTCGGAATTAATTTTGGCGAGCACGCCCCAGCAATGGTCCTACTCTCACTAATAGGCGCAATAACCGGTTTATCACTTGGCGTATTGGTCGCAAGCCTTTTCCGTACAAGCGAAGAAAATAAGAATGGCATCCTAACCGGTTTTACGATGCTCGGCTGTTTCTTTGCTGGTATGATGGGTCCAGATATCAAACTGCTCGTCGACACGTCGATGCCGATTATTAATCTGATTAATCCATCCGCAATGATAACCGATGGATTTTATGCCATTATTAACTATGGCGTTGGCGAACGATATTGGTTCAAGATCTGCAGTCTGCTTACTGCGGCAATCATTATGACAACGATTTCGGTAATTGTATTGAGGAGACAAAAATATGACAGTCTTTAAAGCATTTCTAAAAGTCCTTAAAAAGAATTCTGCGATACTCATAATGTTTACAGGCTTAATGGTCCTGTTTACTATTGTTAATTTTCAAAATGGCAATGGTGTTACGGGCTACGAGGCGGCCGAACCGAGTGTTGTAATATTCGATAAGGATAATTCTCAGATTTCAAAGGATCTCGTTGCTTATCTTGATGAAAACGCGGATATTTGTGATTACGAAGAGGGAAGTGACGCACTCTACGACGCCATGTTCTATGATCGGCTCGACTATGTAATCTATATCGACGAAGGCTTCGGTGCCAAAATTATGGCAGGAAGCAATCCGGAAGTAAAAATCGAGTCAATTGGTAGCTATGGCGGATACTTATCGGAAATGTTACTCTCGCGCTATGTCAAAAATGCTAACGCACTGTCATCTAGCGCTGTCGACGAGGCGGATTTGATTGCTAAAACTCGTGCAGTTATCAAAAATGAGGCTAAGGTTGAAATTGCATCTAAGGCGGATGTTACAGCCGAATCCAAAATGTTGTTCTATTTTAACTTTATGAATTACAGTTTGCTTGCGGGGCTAACTTTTGCCATTGGCACTGTTATCTTGGCATTTAGGCGCAAAAATCTCAACAAACGTACAATCGTCTCCGCCACAAGCTATAAGAAAATTAACCGTCAATTAGTACTATGCTGCCTTGGTTGCTCGGTAGCGGTTTGGGCTATCTATGTGACAATTGGCTACGCACTAATTGGTAGTACTATCTTCAATGCAAATGGGCTCTTGATGATTGGTAACTCATTTGCTATTATGATTTGCTCCACGGCGATTGCCTTCCTGATTGCGAATCTAATTTCGAATACACAGATATTCTTGGCTATCATCAACGTCGTATCATTAGGTTCAAGCTTCCTGACGGGCGTATTTATTCCAAGAGAGTGGATGCCGGAATTCGTACTCAACATCGCACGTGCCTTGCCGAGCTACTATTATGTCGACTCCAATGAACTTCTAGCGAATATGCAAGATGTTACAGTCGGCAAGCTGCAGCCATACTTCGTAAACTTGGTCATTATTACCTTATTCTCGGTCGGATTCTTAATTTTGACCAACTTTATTTCTAAGCATAAACAAAAAAGTAACTAATATGCTAGAATAATATCATGACGAAAAAACTACAAGAAAAGAAAACTAGTTTAAGCAATGCCATTATTATTGGCGCAGTATTAGCGATTGCGGGATTCTTCATTGGGCTCTATGCACCAAAAATGTTTGCCAACTTCGCTCCATTTCTCGGCGCATCTACCTCTTCGAATATGGACTGGTCATCGCTCGATGACGTTTATAATCGGCTCAGCGCATCCTACGATGGAGAAATTTCGAAAAAAGATGTTATTGAAGGGGCTAAAAAAGGTCTAACTGAGGCTTTGGGTGATATCTACACCGTCTATATGGACGCCGAAGAAGCCAAAGCTTACAATGACTCCCTCCACGGCAATATCGGCTCGGGTGTCGGTATTGAAATGGGCCTACGTGATGGTTATGTGCGTGTTTTGCGCACCTTGCCAGATAATCCGGCCGGCAAAGCTGGCATCTTGGCGGGTGACATCATCTATAAAGTTAATGATGAGGAAGTTTATAGTTTATCAACAGACGAAATTGCCAATAAAATTCGTGGCGAAACTGGCAGTGAAGTATCAATAACAGTTGTTCGTAACGGCCAAGAATTTACCTACACTATGAAGCGCGAAGCAATTAATAATGTTTCGGCCTATGTCGAATACGACGGAACGACAGCAATTATCACGGTTACACGCTTTGATACCGATACTGGTGTAATGGTACAAAACTTCACGCGTGAGTTTGCCGATAAGGGCATTAATAAAGTAATTCTTGATTTACGCAATAATGGCGGCGGCTATGTGGATGCGGCAATTACTATGATTGGGCTCTGGGTAGATAATGATGTTGCATTGATTCAAAAATCCGCACACTATAAAGATGAAGTTCAAAGAACAAATACCTCCAATGCACCGCTTGCTAATATGAAAACTGTCGTCCTAGTTAACGGTTCAACTGCTTCTGCATCAGAAATTGTTGCTGGCGCCTTGCAAGATTATGGTAAAGCAACCATTTTAGGCGAAACTACATATGGTAAGGGTGTAGTGCAACAAATGTTTAGCATGCCGGGTTCCGCCATGCTTAAAGTCACAATTGCAAGCTGGTATACTCCAAATGGTCGCACTATTAATAAGGCCGGCATTGAGCCAGATGTTAAAGTTGAGCGTTCATATGATGATATTAACGCCATGCGTGACCCCCAGCTCGATGCTGCAAAAAATCTCTAAACAATATATAATATATATATGATTAAAGTTTATTCTACGAATACTTGCCCATACTGTCACGCTTTGATGGATTGGCTCGATGATTTGGGTGTCGAATATGAAGAAGTCGATGCTACTGGCAACCCAGAAATCACCGTCGTACCAGTAACCGAAATTGGCAACGTGCGAATCGTGGGGTTCGATCGTCCAGCCATCAAAAAAGCCCTCAAAAATATTCAATAAAAAAATAACTAGTCCCCGAAAGACTAGTTATTTTTTGTGGCACATTTCGGCGTAAATTTCTTCAAAACGCTGCAATGTGTAGTTGATGTCGTGACGACGCGCAATGCTGAGACTACATTCGGAGCATTTCTGGTTGAGTGTCTTATCGGTCAGTAATTGATACATGCCGCTGGCGATTTGATCAACATCCTTTGGTTCGCACAGGAAACCATTTTCTCCAGTCTTGCAGACTTCGCGCACGGCACCCTTGTCAACGGCAACAATCGGTAATCCGGAAGCGGCTGCTTCAATTAAAACGATACCTTGAGTCTCGATTTCGCTAGCCGTAACAAAAACATCACCTATATTGTATAAACTATATAAATCCGGCGGTAGAACGCGGCCAAGAAAATGCACACTGCCCTGAAGCTCAAGTTTCTCGACTTGCGACTCGAGTCCGGCCTTTGCTACGCCATCACCCACAATGACAAGGCGAGCCGCTGGTAGAAGATTATGTACTTTGGAAAAAGCGTCAATCACGATATTAATCTGTTTCTCTGGGTCGACGCGTCCCACATAAATTGCCGTCGGTGAGCCGTCCTGTGCGATATGATATTTATCATAAATTTCCTGTGGTGCTGGGGCATCTTTAAAAACCGACAAATCAACACCATTCGAAACGGCCTCAACTGGCACCTTAAAATCCTTGGCGCGCTTCAAAATAAGATTATCAATGGCCATTTGGGTTGGCATTGTTACGTAGTCGCTTTTCTTTTGGCGCCCCACGAAATAAGCAGCCAAGACGGCATTGACTGGTTTCTTGACGAGTTTTGGTAGCTTGAGTGGATCGGTAATCACGTCTGGAAAATTATGTTCGGTCGTAATGAGTGGAATCTGATGTTTGTGTGCATACCGCACAATAGCAATACCAATTGGATCGGAAACCTGACAATGAATCACATCTGGCTGGAACTTGTCTAGGGCCTTTTTAATCTGGCGGCTTGGCAAAACCGAAGCGTGAAAGCCATTTTTATATAAAACGTGAGGTAACTCTTTCCCAAAAACTTTTTTCTTTGGTGGAATCGGGTTAACCTGGTCAGGATAAACCGGCAACTCGACAGAATGAAGATAGACGGTTTTGACACCATGGTCGTCGATGGTGTGATTTTTTCCAGTTAAACTTGGGCAAATTACCATTACCTCGTGGCCACGTTTTGCAAGGCCAAGTGCAAGATTATGCGAAAAAACAGCCACACCATTAGTCATTGGATAATAGACGGCGGTCGAAATGACGATTTTCATAAGCTCATTATAGCATACATTGCGATGCCGGCCGCGACGGAAACATTGAATGATTCTTTTTGGCCTTGCATTGGAATTTCTAGGAATAAATCAATCAATTGATAGAGGGAAGAATCGATGCCGTGCACCTCTTCGCCAAGAATTAAACAGACTTTATCGCTCAATCGTAATTTTGCGTCTGGTGAGTTAATTTGCACTAAACGCGAATCGGAAATATTATTCTCGAGTCCCACAATCTGATACCCGTCGTCACGCAGTTCCTGCAAACTAGAAATTATATCACCAGATGAATAAATTTCGAGCATATCTTCAGCTCCAAGGGCGGTTTTATGAATTTCCTTGTCTAATTTCTCTCGAATATGAGGCAGCAGTGAGCTATCGTGCACGCGTGGCGTATAACCAGATAGAACCACTTTTTCTGCACCAAAACCTTCAGCCGTGCGCAAAATTGCGCCAACATTATATGTAGAGCGGATATTATCTAGAATGACAATTAATTTCATTTGCTAAATTATAACACAAAATGTATTGGCAACTATTGTGGGGTTAATATGTCTTGACAATATCTAGCAAATAATATAAAATATGCCCTAAGCTAATTTGTACTTTATAGCGAGACACTGTAGGAATATGCACGAAAGGAGGGCGTGCCATGGGTTTAATGTTCAACGTGATTGTAATGATGTGCAGTATAACAATATTATTTGCCAATAACTATCCTACCTCACAACGTATTAATACTGCTAACAAACTTCATTCGCGAAATATTACTCATCGGATGAAACCGAAGTAAGAAAAACAATATATTGCTCATCGGATGAAAACGAAGTAATAAAACAATAAACTACTACCTTGTTACAGAATTATACTACTCCAAATTGCCCCCGCCTAGCCAGCGGGGGTTTTGCAAATAAAAAAATAGATAAAAATATGGTATAATATATTCATTATGGAAAGATATGAACCGCTCAAAATCGAAGAAAAATGGCAAAAACGTTGGGAAGACGAGAAGCCTTTCCGCGCCCTAGAAAAAGATGGTGTTCCGAAAATGTTCCTAGCTGAAATGTTTCCGTATCCATCCGGTGCCGGCCTGCACGTGGGTCATGTCCGCAACTTTACGATTGTTGACGTTTTGACGCGTTTCTATACTCAGCAAAAAATGAACGTCTTGCGTCCATTCGGTTATGATACTTTTGGCCTCCCAGCCGAAAACTACGCTATCAAAACTGGCACTTCACCAAAAGATGCCACCGCGGTCAATATTGCTAACTTCCGCAAGCAAGCCAAGCGCCTCGGTTATGCCATAGACTGGGATCGCGAAATCAATACTTCGGATCCAGAATACTATAGGTGGACTCAGTGGTGCTTCTTGCAACTCTTCAAAAAAGGCCTTGCTTATCAAAAAGAATCTTACCAATGGTGGTGCCCAGAAGATAAAACCGTCCTTGCAAACGAGCAGGTAGAAAACGGTTGCTGCTGGCGCTGTGGTCACGAAGTTGAAAAGCGTAAAATGAAGCAATGGTTCTTCAAAATTACTGATTACGCTGATGAATTACTTGAGGATGTCGACGCGCTCGACTGGCCAGAAAAAATCAAAACCATGCAAAAGAACTGGATTGGCCGCTCAAAGGGCTCCAATGTGGTCTTTGCTGTTAAAGATTCGCAGGCTACAATCCGCGTCTTCACGACCCGTGTCGATACGATTTTTGGTGTGAGTTTCCTTGTTCTCGCTCCAGAACATTCAATGATTAAGGAATTAGTCAACGAAAAAACCAAAGCTGCTGTCGAAGAATATTGCCAAGCTGCAATCAAAAAATCCGAAATTGAACGCCAAGAAAACAAAGAGAAAACCGGCGTATTTACCGGCTCATATGCAATTAATCCACTAAACGGCGAAGAACTCCCGATCTGGGTGGCAGACTATGTGCTCTCCGGCTACGGTGAAGGCGCCGTCATGGGTGTCCCAGCTCACGATGAACGCGATTTTGCCTTTGCTGAAAAATTCGACTTGCCGATTCGTAAAGTAATCGAAAAACCAGAAAACTCCGACGATGATGAAAAATGCTATCATGGCGAAGGTCTTCTCGTAAACTCCGGTCAATTTGATAACATCAAGACCGAAGACGCGCGTGAGCAAATTACCGCCTGGCTCGAAGAACGCGGCATCGGCGAGCCAAAAACGACCTACAAAATGCGTGACTGGCTCATTTCTCGCCAACGCTATTGGGGTTGTCCAATTCCTATCGCTTACGACAAAGATGGTAATCCGCACGCAATTCCAGAAGATCAGCTTCCGGTCATGATTCCGGAAGTCGATGACTATCGCCCAGACGATTCTGGCCGCTCGGCACTTGCCAAAGCCAAAGACTGGCTCAAAGTTACCATCGATGGCGAAGAAATGACTCGTGAAACCGATACTTTGGATGGCTATGCCTGTTCAAGCTGGTATCTCTGGCGCTACGCCTCCCCGCGCGACGCGGAGCACGCCTGGAATCCAGAAGCAATCAAATATTGGGCTCCAACCGATGTCTATGTTGGTGCCGACCATGCAGTCGCCCACCTTCTCTATGTTCGCTTCTGGTGTAAATTCTTTGCCGACCAAGGCTATTTGCCATTCCGCGAGCCAATCAAAAAATTGATCTACCACGGCTACATTAATGCTCCAGATGGCAAGAAAATGTCTAAATCTAAGGGCAACGTCATCGATCCACTCGATGTGATCAATGATGGTTATGGTGCTGATACTCTCCGTACCTACGAAATGTTCATTGGCCCAGTCGAACTTGATGCTGCCTGGGATCCACGCTCGGTTGGTGGTGTCTACCGCTTCCTTAACCGCTGCTGGAACCTCTGTTTTAAGGACAATATCGCAATCAACGATAACGAATCTAATCGCGTCGTCCTTCGCAATAAGACGATCAAGAAGGTAACCGAAGATATTCATCGCTGTGGCTTCAATACTGCCGTCGCAACATTGATGGAATATGTTAATGAACTCTATAAAGTGGGCGCCACGACCGAAGATTTGATTGCACTCGCCAAGTTGCTCAAACCATTTGCGCCACATCTCGCCTGTGAAATGCTCGAAAAACTCGACGTTGATGATGAATGGCCAACTTGGGACAATGATTGTCTCGTAGCTGACAGCGTCGAAATCGTCGTTCAAGTCAATGGTAAATTGCGCGCCAAAATCGCTATCGCTGCTGACGAACTTGATAATGAAGATAAAATCAAACAACTCGCTCTCGCAAACGAAAAAATTCAAAAATTCGTTCCGGGCGAGCCAAAAAAGATCATCTACATTAAGCAAGCAAAATTGCTTAATATCGTCGCCTAACTTGCCCTCACACTAACAGGGGTGGCACTTGACAAAAATGCAAAAGTGTGCTATAATGGAAAATGACCTCGAAAGAGGTTATTTTTCTTGCACAAAAAATAAAATAGTGGTATTATAGTATAAATTAATCTATTAAAACTAAGGAGCATTTAATGCCTGAACCTAAAAAACAGAGTAGCCCACGCAAGACCGGCCTTCGCCGTTCACATTTGCGCCTCGAGCTTGCTCGTTCCGTTAACAAAAAATCACCAGTCAAAGCTTTTGAAACAGCAAAGAAGACCCCAAATTTGAAGGTTAAAACCTGCAAAGCTAAGGCAGCAAAAGCTGAATCAGCTACCAAAACTACTAAAAAATCTAAGTAATTTATAGGAAAAATATGGCCAGCAATCGACATTTAGGAAGAGTTATCGTACTACAAGGTTTGTACGAATTTGAATTAAGAACTCTAGCGGGCGACCAAGAAGTCGATTTGGATACAGTCATTGCGAAAAATATCGAGCCTTACGAAAAAGCGCTTGGTGATACTGAGTTTGTCTATAAATTAGCTCATGGTGTGATTGAAAACTCGAAGGACCTCGATGAGGCCCTTCAGCCTATGGCACCAGAGTGGCCAATCTCAACCATTTCCGCAATTGATCGCAATATTTTGCGCATGGGACTCTACGAATTATCAGAGTGCCGTGACTCTATCCCACCGAAAGTTGCCATCAACGAAGCCGTAGAGCTCGCAAAAGCCTTCGGCTCAGACAATTCTTCAAAGTTTATTAATGGTGTTCTTGGAACAGCGTTCCGCGAGCTCCATCTAGACGAAGAAGCGTCGGAAGGAAAACATGAATCAGTCAACGAATCCGTCAACGGAACCGACGGCAAGGAGAACGCTTAAGGTCCCAGAGGCGTTGCCTACTGAGACTATCAAAGAATCTCCTTTCGAGAAACTCAAATCAGCGGTTTTTCGCAAGAAACCTGCAATCCAGGAAATCGTGCGTGAACCGACTTCGGGTGGCATAATTTTTCGCTTGTCTGAAGACCAAAAAGATATCGAAATCCTCCTCATCCAGGATTCCAAAGAACGTTGGACGATACCAAAAGGTCACATTGAACCAGGCGAAACCGCAAAAATGACTGCAAAACGCGAAATTGAAGAGGAAACCGGCCTCAAGAATGTTGCAATTCTATCTTGGCTCGGCAAAATTCACTTCAAATATCGCCGTCTCGACAAGCTTGTCTTGATGACAACGCAAGTCTACCTCGTCCAGGCGCTCGACGCAAAAGAGATGCCAATGAAAGAAAAATGGATGAAGGGAATTAAGTGGTTTAAATTTGCCGACGCAATCGATGTAATCGAATATGAAGACATTGAAAAATTAATGCTCATCGCCAAGAAGAAAATCCGCTCAGGAGATTTAAAATAAAAGGGCATCCTGCCGGGCGTAGCCGCACGGCAGAATTAGGAGGAGAATGGATACAACCCCATATCAAGAGTTTGCCAAAGCAAAACTCGGTTTTGAATTTAATGATATCAATCTGTTAGTAACTGCACTTACGCATCGCAGCTATGTCAATGAACATAAGGCGTCCGTCCACGAACACAACGAACGTCTAGAGTTTTTGGGCGACGCAATTCTTGAGATGGTTTCATCTGACTTCCTCTATCGCAATTACAACGAGCCAGAAGGCATTATGACCGCCTGGCGCTCAGCCCTCGTACGCACCGAATCAATCGGCGATGCGGGCAAAATTCTCGGTTACGAACCACTCGTGCGTCTCTCAAAAGGTGAAAAACACGGCTCCGACCGTGCTCACGATGTGATTTTAGCCGACTGTTTTGAGGCTGTAATCGGTGCAATTTATTTGGACCAAGGTTACGAAACCGCCAAAGCTTTCATCTATAAGCATATTTTGAACAAAATCGACGAAATTCTCGAGGAAGGTTCTTGGCGTGATCCAAAATCCTGGTTCCAGGAATTGGCACAAAAGAACGATGGTGAAACGCCAGTTTACCGCACCCTCAAAGAAGAAGGCCCGGACCATGATAAGAATTTCACCGTCGGCGCCTACGTCGCCAACAAGCTCAAAGGTGTTGGTAACGGCCACTCAAAGCAGGAGGCACAAACCGCTGCCGCAAGAGAAGGCGTCAAAACCTACCGTGCCCTCGAGGACAAAGTCAAAGCTAATAACTAATCAAAAAGAAACCTCCGCGAAGGGGGTTTCTTTTTTGCAAAAAATAGTGTATAATAAAACGGTTAATAATTTAAGGAGAAAACAATGCTCGCGATTCGCATGCAACGTAATGGCCGTGCACATCTTCCGATGTACAGGATAGTCGTCCAAGAATCCCAGCGCCACCCACTTTCGGGTCGTGTTGTGGCTGAGGTCGGCAATTACAACCCAGAGACCAAGAAATTGGTTCTCGATAAAGAAAAGGTGGAATTTTACCTTAAAAATGGTGCAAAACCATCTTCACGCGTCGCCTTCATCTTGAAGAAAGACGGTATCAAGCTCCCAGATTGGTACAAAGAGGCTCCAAAGAAGTCAGTCAAAGCTAAACATGCTGACAAACTTCGCAAGAACCAACCAAAAGAAGAACCAGTCGCCGAAGCTCCAGCTGAAGAAGCCCCAGTCGAAGAAACTCCAGCTGCAGAATAATCGACAAAAAAATAAACTCTCGAAAGGGAGTTTATTTTTTCTTCGAACTAAGATGCCAATGGTCGCCAAACTCGCATTTGTAAACGGTTAGCTCAGGTGCACCATGATCGTACTCGGCACACTTCGCAGCCACCTCCGCCTCTTCGCGCGTCTTGTAGGAAATCTTATGCTCCTCTCCGACCCAACAGCGTTCCGGCTCGAAATTTCGCGTATTAAAATTAATTTTTCGTGACATAAAAAATATTATAGCATGCTATAATTAAGACATTAACATTTAATGGAGAAACCCCAGAAATGGCAACTATCGACCAACAATTCGTAGAATATATCGTAAAAACCCTAGTAAATAATCCCGACAAAGTCATCGTTGATCGTGTTATTGATGAAAAAGGCGTCCTTTTGTCACTTACCGTCGACCCAGAAGATATCGGTCGCGTAATCGGCAAGCGTGGTGCTACTGCTCAATCTCTCCGCACCCTTCTTCGCGCCCTTGGCACCAAGAATGATGCCCGTTACAATCTTAAAATTGTCAACACCGATGTCGAAATTAGCTCCGACAAGCCAGCTGCAGCTCCTGCTGCTGAGGCTACCGAAGCCGCTGAGGCCATCGAAGATGAAATCGCAGATGAACCAACCTCCGAACTCGCCGAAAAAACTCGTGCCGAGCTCGCTGACCTTGATGATCTCGACATCTAATCGTTAAAACCATGTAAAAACCACCCTAATCAGGGTGGTTTTTGGTCAATGTTCTAAGTTTAGTGAGATAATGCTGCGCAAATCTTCATCGGAAGCCTCGCGTAAGATTTTTCGCAGGAACTTCTTATCCGTAATGCGGAACGCCAGTTCCTTGCGAACAGCAATGCTCGGGTCGCTCAGATAAAGCTTTTCCAGCTCACCTTGCGTAAAATCAAGCGATTTGATGGCATTTATGCGAACATCAGGATTGCTATTGTTAAGCAAAGCTTTTTTATAGCTTTTATTCTTGATTCCGTGAGCCGCCTTTACTGCAAGATCGCCGCCGATACGTGATTCCGCAACCAGCTTGTAAAGGATATACTCATCCTTAATGTGCGAGACGGCAACCATCCTCGAATCGTTGTATAAGCCTACATCACAGGCTAAGGCAGCAAGGACAATGTCATCCGTAATTCTGCCGACGGCGGTCATTTGCACGTCTTTTTTGTACGAGTGAGCAAATTTCAACAGTAGTGTCGTATCGCTCGTTGTTGCAGCAGTATAAACTTCAAAATTCAAAAAGATCACCCCCTTCTTCTAATTATAACATGCATATGCTTAAAAGTCAAGAGTATTGTTAAGGTCCAATACCTTTGCAACAAAAATAGGTAGATTCTGAACACTCATTATCCCAATCGTCCGCAAGCTCGCCCACTTCACCGAGTATACTCTCCTCGGCTTTTTCACGGCCCGCGTATTTAAAGCTTACGGCAAAAACCCATTCTGGTCCGTTGCTGCCTCATCGGCCTACGCCGTCTCGGATGAGCTGTATCAACTCCTCGTCCCCGGCCGCAGCTGTCAAATCGTCGACATCCTGATCGACTCCGCCGGCGCCGCCTTTGGCGCATCAATCTACTATCTTGCTAGTAGGAAATCAAAACCCCAAGCCAAAAATTCTGGCACCAAAGTTTCTGGTGCATAAAAAAATCCCCAAGGCGCTAAGGTACGCGCCAAAGGGGAAGGGGGGTTACAGTGTTACTTAATTAAAATCTTGTTTTGTTACCGTGAAACAGTAGGGCTGGCTATATTCCCAAACAACGCCATCAAGGATAAGTCTGCGCGAGAACAACATATATTCTCCATAGGCCTGTTTTCCTTTTTCGAAAACGTGATAGGAATAATTGTTATTTCCAACCTCTAATTCGTCAATAGTCTGATATGCCCCACTATTATCCTTCTTTTTGAGGACATAGCCATCAATATCGGGATCATCACAGTAAACATCAAGCGACAATGATTTATGTTCATTAAATAAATTCATTTTTATCCGGGGCGTTTTTAGTGGCTTCCTCGAATCTACCGTCATGCTGATTTCGGTTGCGTCGTTAGATAAAACGAACGACACCGGATAACTGAATGAGAAATTATTTTCTTCATCTGTGCATCGAAAATAGATGGCATATTCAGTGTCCCCTGCCCAACGAGGCAATAGATAATCGTTGATTGCGCCGCTCAGTGTGGCAACAGTTTCCCATTTTGACATTTTACCGTCAATATAGTACGACTGCCCAGCGTCGGTATTACTCTGACGGAGGATAATTGTTTCAAAATTTGCTCCGCCGTTTCCGCTAATGCGGAGGCGAAGATCATCTTCGTAAACATTTGCAACAATTATATCAGGCTGCGCAATAGTGATGTTCTGTCCGTTTTCGAAATCAGGAAAGAACAATAATAACAGTGACATTAGATAGATGATGAATTCGCTCATGGGCAAATTCCTCCTTAAAATTATGATCGGCAGCATTAGCTCGCCGGTTGCCGCATTTTTGTTGGACAACGCACTAAGTGTAAAATTTTATGCTCAGTACGTTGTCCAAAAAAATGTTTTGAACCTTAAACTGTAACCTTTTAATGTACTTGCTCGGTTGAGCATTTAACTTATCAATTATAGCACAAAATACTAAAAAAGTCAAGTGCTTCGTTAAGGTCCAATACCTTTGCAACAAAAATAGGTAGTGGTATTAGCAGAATCCATATATTAAACTTTTTAATGATGGTCGTCCAAATAGAACAGTTGGAATGCTTTCATACACTGCTGGTGCTGGCTGGAATATTGTTACACTAAGTTGTCGTCCTAAAATAATATCTGTTTGAGCGACATTTTTGGTAAAAAATAAAAAAATATGTTGACAAATAAAAGCATATGCATTACTATTAAATCAAGCTAACTAACTGCGAGATAGCTTATCATATACAATATTAGTTGAGAGCTTATATATGTCTAGAAATCCACCTTGACGGGTGGTTTTTTGGTTCAAAAACGCACCCCCCACTCTCATTGACCGTTGATGGGGATGTGATAAAATATAGAAGTTGTTGCACATTGAAAATGGTTTTAGGTTAGGAGGAGGCAAGAAAATGCAAGGGCTTACGATGAACGTTAATTTTAAACCCAAAAACCAGGAAGACGTGATATATGAGCAACTATTAACGCTAATCGATGAAGGGGTCACACCTCTAATCGACGAAGATACGGTCGGGTATTTACTGCGCATTATTATTAATGAAAGAAAATACGACTGGTTCTTCGAGCGGGTCGAAGATTTATATGCGAGAGATGCGGAAATCCCGCTAGTAATCTGTGACGATTGCATCAATCACGCCAAAGACTATGCCGAATGTATCATGCGCAAGCAACAAATCGAAGCAAAAGTTTTACCTTATCTAATTGCTGAAGAAGGAATTGAGATTAAGGATAAAATTGACCAGAAATTGGTCGGTTTGCTCGAAAAAGAGTTACTTAATCGGCATCGTTCCGAGGATGCGGCGAACTGGATTATCGGTAATGCGCCGAGTATCGCCCGGAACAAGTACATTCATAAGATTATTGAATACATTTCAGTTTGTGTTAGTAGCTGGCAGCGCTCAATTGCGGCTATCTATGCTGAAAGAATTCTCGGGGTATTTTACCCGTTACTCTCGGAGGAAAATTATCAAGAACTCCAGAGAGAACTTGATCTTAACGAAATGTACATCTAAGCCCCAATATGGGGCTTTTTTCATGCTAAAAATACGCCACAATTTACCCGTTTTAGGCTTGAAAAAACCACAAAAAAGCGTATAATGGCTAATAAGAAGTAGTGTGAAGTATTTTTGGGTGTCGGAAGAACTGGCAATTCAGCCGATGAAAATACTTCAGTAATCTTCGGCGCTGAGATCTTTGTTCATCTAAGTAACAGAGGTCAAAAAAGATTATTAAACTAAAAAAGAAGGGTATCTAGTGAGTACTAAACCTACTACCGGTGAACGTGTATTTTTCACCGAAGGTGACCAGGCCTTGCCAATTCCTGATTTGATTGCACATCAAAAGGATTCTTGGGAAGACTTTGTCAAAAACGGACTCCGCGAGATTTTTACCGAGCTTAATCCAATCGACGATTACACCGGCCAAAAACTCTCTCTCCGTTTCAAAGATTACTATTTTAAAGAGCCAAAGGAATCTGAGCGCGATGCTAAGTATAATCTCGCCAGCTACGAAGCTCCTCTCCACGTGTTGGTCGAACTCGAAAACAAAGTGACCGGCACCAAGAAGGAACAAGATATTTACTTTGGTGATTATCCATGGATGACTGATCGTGCTACCTTCATTATTAACGGTACCGAACGCGTTATCGTTTCACAGCTCATTCGCTCTGCTGGTGTTTTCTTTACTGCAGAACGCATTGGCCTCAAGAATTTCTACGGCGCTAAGGTTATTCCTGGCCGTGGTGCATGGCTTGAGTTTGAAACCGCAGCTAATGGCTCGATCAACGTTAAAATCGATCGCCGCCGCAAAGTTCCTGTTACTACCCTTATGCGCGCTCTTGGCTTGACCAAGTCCGACATCAAGGCTCGTTTCGAGAAAGTTGATAATGGTGAAGTTAAATTTATTGATGCAACCTTCGACAAAGACACCACCTCAACCCAAGGTGAAGCTCTTCTCGAAGTCTACCGCCGTCTTCGCCCAGGCGATCTCGCCACGGTTGAAAACGCAAAATCAATGATTGAGCGCACTTTCTTCGATCCAAAGCGTTACGATTACTCTAATGTTGGTCGTTTCAAAATCAATCGCCGTCTCGGCTTTGATACTCCAAACGATCCAGAGCATCGCACTCTCCAAATGGATGATCTTTGTGCTATCGTTGCTGAAATTATCCGTTTGAACAACACTCAAGAGCCAGCTGATGATATCGACTCCCTCTCAAACCGCCGCGTCAAACTCGTCGGCGAGCTCGTCCAACGTCAATTCCGTCTTGGTATGCTTCGTTTGCAACGCAACATCCTCGACCGTATGTCGATGGCAAACCCAGAGGAAGTTACTCCATCACAACTTTTGAACTCTCGTCCAGTTGTCGCAGCCGTCAAAGAATTCTTTGCTAGCTCCCAACTTTCACAACTTATGGATGAAACCAACCCATTCTCAGAACTCGCCCACAAGCGTCGTCTATCTTCAATGGGTCCTGGTGGTTTGACTCGTGAACGCGCCGGCTTCGATGTCCGTGATGCTCACCCAACCCACTACGGTCGTATCTGTACAGTTGAAACCCCAGAAGGTGGCAACGTGGGTCTCGTGCTTAACCTTGCAACCTACGCTCGTATCAACGAATATGGCTTTATCGAAGCGCCATACCGTGTCGTTAAGAATGGCAAGGTAACCGATGAAGTAATTTACGTCGATGCAGCTGCCGAAAACGATATGATTATCGCCGATGCTTCTGTCAAACTTGATAAAGACGGCAAATTCGTCGAAGAATGGGTCTCTGCTCGTGTTCACGGTGCTCCTGCACAGGTTGAATCCAAGAACGTTACCCATATTGATGCAGCCCATAAAGAAATTCTTGGTACTTCTGCATCCCTCATTCCATTCGTCGAGAAAAACCGTGTCGACCGTTCTCTCATGGCCTGCGCCATGCAGAAACAGGCAGTGCCACTTCTTCTCCAAGACAACCCAATCGTTGGTACTGGTATCGAAAAAGAAGTTGCTAAGAACACTTCCCAACTTATCGTTGCCGAAGGTAATGGTGTAGTTAAGAAAGCTGATGGTGAATCAGTTATCGTTACCTATGATAAGGGTGGTGATAAGGAATATAAGCTTGTCCACTTCGAAAAGACCAATGACGATCGCTGTTACAACCAACGCACCATCGTTGCTCGTGGCGAAAAGGTTAAGAAGGGAACCGTCCTCATCGAAGGTGCCTCTATCAATGACGAAGAACTCGCCCTTGGTCGAGATCTTCTCGTTGCCTTCATGCCATGGCGTGGTTACAACATGGATGATGCTATCGTTATCTCTAACCGCCTTATCCAAGATGATACCTTGACCTCAATCAACATCAAAGATTTCGACGTTGAGGTTCGTGAAACTAAGCTTGGTCCAGAACAAGTCACTCGTGATATTCCAAATGTTTCTGAGCACTCTCTCCGCCACCTTGGCGAAGACGGTATCGTTACTGTCGGTTCCGAAGTTGTTCCTGGTGATATTCTCGTTGGTAAAATCACTCCAAAGGGTGAACAAGAACTTAGCTCAGAGGAGCGCCTCCTCCGTGCTATCTTCGGTGAAAAAGCCAAAGATGTCCGCGATACTTCAGTCCGTATGAACGGTTCTTCAACTGGTAAAGTTGTCGACGTCCGCGTCTACACTCGCGAACAAGGCCACGAACTCAAAGCCGGCGTGATCATGCAAATCAAAATCTTCGTCGCTGAAATGCGCAAAATTGGCGTCGGTGATAAGATGGCAGGTCGCCACGGTAACAAGGGTGTCGTTTCCCGCGTTCTTCCAGTAGAAGATATGCCATTTATGGAAGATGGTACTCCAATCGATGTGATTCTTTCACCAATGGGTGTGCCTTCTCGTATGAACCTCGGTCAGCTCTTCGAAACTCACCTTGGTATGGCAGCTCGCGCACTTGGCTACAAGGTCGCAACCCCATCATTTAACGGTGTCCCAGATGAAAAAATCTCCGACGAGCTCGAAAAAGCTGGCTTCGCCCGCGATGGTCGTGTCCAACTCTTCGACGGTCTCACCGGTGAACCATTTGAAGAACGCACCTCAGTCGGTGTGATGCACATGCTTAAGCTTCACCACATGGTCGAAGATAAGATTCACGCCCGCTCAACTGGTCCTTACACCATGGTTACTCAACAACCTCTCGGTGGTAAAGCTCAGAACGGTGGTCAGCGCTTCGGTGAAATGGAGGTGTGGGCCCTCGAAGCTTACGGTGCTGCTACCATGCTTCAGGAAATGCTCACCATTAAATCAGATGATGTCTACGGACGTGCTAAAGCTTATGAATCAATCATTAAGCGCGAACCAATCGAGGGTCCAAAGCTCCCAGAAGGCTTCAATGTTCTCGTTAAAGAACTTCAGGGTCTCGGCCTTAAAGTCGATCTCTTGGATCACGGTAATGCCGCTGATGCAGGCGATGTAATCGAAAAGACATCTCGTGAAATCGAAAAAACCAAAGATGATCAATCAATTTATGATCAACACAAGAAAGATACTGAACCAGAAATCGTAGATCTCGACGATGAAGAAGCCGAAGCTATGATGGAAGAAGAAGGTATCCAAATAACTGAAGAAGAGGACGACGGTATGGTCGACCTCGGAGAGGAGTTCTAATATGGCTTGGATGGATAATTTTATCAGCGCCTCTGACTTTGATTCAATCCGTCTAACAGTGGCCAATGCGGACGATATCCTAAACTGGAGCTATGGCGAAGTCACAAAGCCAGAAACCATCAACTACCGTACTCAGAAACCTGAACGTGATGGTCTCTTCTGTGAACGCATCTTCGGTCCAACCAAAGATATCAATCCACATGATTCAAAAATTAAAGGTGTACGCTCACGTGAAGCTGCCGTCGATAAGGAAGGTAACCTCGTTACCAAATCTATCTCCCGCCGCGAACGTATGGGCCACATCTCCCTCGCTGCACCAGTAGCACATATCTGGTTCATGCGTGGCACGCCTTCTGCAATCAGCCTTCTTCTTGATATTACCGTCAAGAATATCGAAAAAGTTGTTTACTTTGCAACCTATTTGATGACTGAAGTCAAAGAAGACGAAATCGCTAAGACTCTCGAATCACTCGAAGGTCAAACCATTGCCGCACGCGAAGCTATCCGCTTGCGCTATGACAAAGAATCCAAAGCTGACGGTGCCGACGTCAAAGCTCTCGCCGAAGCTCAAGCAAAAGAGCTCGAAGAACTTGAATCTGACTACACCTTCCGCAAAGGTATGCTCGAATCATTCAAGAAAGGTGGCACGATCACCGAAGTTGAATATCGTAATCTTCCAGAAGAATACGAAGATTTGATCACTGTTGAAATGGGTGCAACCGCCATCAAGAAAATGCTTGATGAAATCGACATGGATCAATTAATCGAAAGTCTCCGCAAAGAAGCTGAAGAAGCTAAGGGTCAAAAAGAGAAGAAAATTGCTAAGCGCCTCAAAACTATTGAAGGTATGCAGGCTGCCGGCATTAAGCCAAACGATTTGGTCTTAACTGTTATCCCAGTTATCCCACCAGATCTACGCCCAATGATCGCTCTTCCTGGTGGCCGCTTCGCAACTTCCGATTTGAACGATCTTTATCGTCGTGTTATTAACCGTAACAACCGTTTGAAGAAACTTCTCGACCTTAACGCTCCAGAAGTTATCTGCCGCAACGAAATGCGCATGCTCCAGGAAGCCGTCGATGCTCTCATCGATAACTCATCCTCACATAGCGCCAACACTCAAAACGGTCGCCGCAAACTTAAATCACTTTCCGACCTCCTCAAAGGTAAGCAGGGTCGCTTCCGCCAGAACCTTCTTGGTAAGCGCGTTGACTACTCTGGTCGTTCAGTGATTGTCGTCGGTCCAGAACTTCAACTCCACGAATGTGGTTTGCCAAAGCAAATGGCCCTCGAACTCTTTAAACCATTCGTCATTTCATGGCTCATCGCCAACGAACACGCCAACAACATCCGCGCCGCTTCTCGCCTAATTGAAGCCAAGGAAACCGTTGTCTGGGATGCTCTTGACGAAGTAATTAAAGGCAAATACGTGATCTTGAACCGTGCACCATCATTGCATCGTCTCTCACTTCAGGCCTTCCAACCACGTTTGATCGATGGTAAAGCTATCAAGCTTCACCCACTCGTAGCATCAGGCTTCAACGCCGACTACGATGGTGACCAAATGGCAGTCCACCTTCCACTTTCCGACGCTGCGCAAGCTGAAGCTCGTGAACTCATGGCTGCTGGTAAGAACCTCTTGAAACCTGCCGATGGCGCGCCAGTGCTCGCTATTTACCAGGATGTCGTACTTGGTGCATATTACCTCACTTACGACAAACCAGGCACCGATCAAGGTGTTGTCAAACCATTTAGCTCTGTCTATGAAGCTGAAATGGCCTACGACCAAGGCTTAATCCACTTGCAAACCCCAATCCGCGTCTTCGCGAAGAAGGAAATCCGCAACACCACCCTCGGTCGCGTAATCTTCAACGAAATTCTCCCAGAAGATTATCCATACGATAACTCAGTCCAAACCAAGAAGCACCTCTCCAAAGTCATGGCCAACATCTTCGATATGTATGGCGCCGAAATGACCGTTAAGACCGCTGATGCTTTGAAGGATCTTGCCTTTGAGTATGAAACTATCGCTTCCATCTCAACCGCTAAGGACGATTATCCAACCTACGACGAAATCGACGACTTCTTGGCCGAAGGCGACGCAAAGACCGCTCTTATCCAGGAACAATTCAACGAAGGTCTCGTCACTGAAGAAGAACGTTACAAACTCACCATTGCCAACTGGCGTGATATCGATAAGAAGATTTCCGACTTCCTTTCCAGCAAACTTGCTGAAATGGATACCGACATCGCAGTCATGGTTAACTCTGGTGCTCGTGGTAACATTTCCAACATTAAGCTCGCATCCGCTGAAATTGGTATCATGGTCGATATTAACAACAACGAAATCGAGCTCCCAGTCAAGTCTTCCTACAAGAAAGGTCTCAACACCCTCGAATCCTTCATCGCCACTCGTGGTGCACGTCAAGGTCAGGTGTCAACCGCTCTTCGTACTGCAGACTCTGGTTATTTGACCCGCCGTCTCGTTGATGTCTCCCAAGACGTCTTTACGATCGACGAAGAAGCCGAAGATCCAGGCTTCACTGTCTTCCGCAACGAAACCGAACTCTCCGGTATTGGCTTTGCCGCCCGTATCGCTGGTCGCTACACTGCCGAAGCTGTCCCAGGCTACATCGAAGCTGATGAACTCATCACTAATGACATTGCTGCTCAAATTGATGCTGACGAAAACATTCAATCTGTCAAGATTCAATCCGTCCTCTCAACCACCGCAGTGAATGGCATCCCACGCAAGGCTTACGGTGTTGATATGTCAACTCGTAACCTCGTCGCCGCTCACCAACCAGTTGGCGTAATCGCCGCTCAATCCCTTGGTGAACCAGGTACCCAGCTTACCCTCGATACCAAACACGGTTCTGGTGTTGCAGGTTCTGGTGCTATCGCCCGTGGTCTTCCTCGTGTTGAGGAGCTTCTCGAAGCCCGCAACCCTAAAGGTCAAGCCTACATCACCCCAATCGACGGTATTGTCGAAACTTGGGAAGACGGCAATCGCTATATCGCTCAAATCACCCCGCAATCTGGCGAAATCGAACGTTACGAACTCGCTGGTCGCAAAGCTGAAGTCAAGGATGGCCAAACCGTTAAGGCTGGCGCCACCCTCGCCAAGAAAGATGGCAAGAATGCCGCAATCAAGGCCAAATTCGATGGTGTCGTTGAACTCGTCAAAGATGCAATCGTACTTGTCGCTTCTGCAACCTCCCCAGTCCGCGTCGAAATCCCAGGCGATGCTGAACTCGTCGTCAAATCTGGCGATGCTGTCACCGCTGGTGATCGTCTCACAACTGGTTCCTTGAACCTTCAAGATCTCTTGAAGTACAAGGGCACCGAAGCAACCGAGCGCTACATCATGAACGATGTCTTGAATGTCTACGCTGCTCAGGGTCATGAAATTTCACCAAAGCACCTTGAGATTCTCGTCCGCCAAATGTTCTCCCGTGTTCAAATCAATGAACCAGGCGATTCCGAATTTGTCGCTGGCGATATCGTTTCCAAGGCTGCTGTTGTTGCCGAGAACAAGGAACTCGAAGCTGCTGGCAAAACCCCAGCAACCTGGACCAACCTCCTTCTCGGTATCACCAAGGTGTCCATCTTCTCCGACTCCTTCTTGTCTGCCGCATCCTTCCAGGATACAACTCGCGTTCTCATTAATGCCGCCATCAATGGTCGTGTCGACCACTTGAACGGCCTCAAGGAAAACGTCATCATCGGCCGCAAGATCCCAGTCGGTACTGGTGTCACCCCAATCGAAACCGAAACCGAAATCGTTTCCGAAGGTGAACCAACCGAAGAGGAAATCGCCGAGCTCTAATCAGCTCAACCCAAAACAACCCCCACCTGCCCGGCGGGGGTTGTTTTTTTGTCGTTTTTTTGTGGATTATCTGCGCCATCTAAGACGAAAAACTAGATTTTTACATAAGCTTCTTGACATTCTTTATGAAATGGTGTATAATTAAGATATAACATTTTTGATACACACGGTCAAAGACCGCAAAAAAAACAAAGGAGGGAAATGTTATGTACATTTTCAAGAGAATAATTGCAGCATTATTAAGCATGGTCATGGCCCTCACGGTCGGATCGTGTGAGCCCAATGAAATCGTTACGGTAGCTCCGAGCGCTTACGACTCGGATTCAACGAAGACAAACCTCAATCTTGAGGCACTTCTTCCGACTGCTACTGTAGCTCCTACGGCTACACCTACTCAGGAACCCACCGCAGAGCCCACAGCAGAACCCACCGCAGAGCCCACAGCAACAGTAGAGCCTACCAAGGTCCCTACCGCTGAACCTACAGCAACTCCTACCCAGGAAATCACTGTAGTGCCTACGGCTACACCGGTACTTACCGCAGAGCCCACAGTCACAGAAGAACCCACTAAGGTTCCGACTGCCACTGTAGCTCCTACGGCTACACCTACTCAGGAACCCACTGCAGAACCCACAGCTACCCCGAAGCCTACCAAGGCTCCTAAGGTAACCAAGGCTCCTACAGCTACACCTGAACCCACAGCTACCCCGAAGCCTACCAAGGCTCCCACAGCTACACCTGAGCCCACAGCTACCCCGAAGCCCACCAAGGCTCCTAAGGTAACTAAGGCTCCCACAGCTACACCCGAACCCACAGCTACCCCGAAGCCCACCAAGGCTCCGGCGAAGAACATTCCTAATGGCTGGGATGATCCCCACGACGTATATTACGCAATGGAGAAGACCGGCGAGGACGCAGCTAAGGATTGCATCAAGTGGGGCAAAGAGCATGGCTGGGACATGATGGCTTACGTATCAGACTATGATTATACCGAAGAAGAGACGTATAATATTCAGGCACTAATCTATACGGTAAGCGCCATGAAAAAAGGCGAAAGCCGCACATATTATTTTTACTATCTTATCGAACGTCAGTTCGATATTGACACAGGTAAAGAAATATGGCATAATATTCCAAGGGACCCCAAAGTATTTTACGATGAAGGCCCCATCTACGATCGGGAATACGGCGTGCTTTACACAGATGTCTTGAACTGATCATATTCTCTCGCGAACCCCCCAATATTAAATTGGGGGGTTTATTTTTTTGTTTAAAAATGCTAACATAAGAACTATGAAGATGAGGTGTAATAGTAAAATATTTCTGCTTACCGTTTTTCTTGTTTTAATCCAAGTTGTGTTCATGAGTAACAATACCTACGCTGCAGGTGGTGATGCGGGTTCTGGCTACAATCCGAGCGGGAATGGTAAATGCCGTGGCAATGTTGGCGAAAGGCATTGGGATACTTGCTTTGGCGTCTCTTGGGTTTTGTATAAAATCGACCGCGATCAGGTGACGGGCTCTTTTAAGATGCCGGGCGGTGGTAATGCTCCGGGTAAAGAAATCAGCGCACTCTGCACAGATGTTGGGCAATTTTATCATCTTGGCTATGAGATGTATCGCATTGGTGAAACTTCTGACGAGGATGAGTCGCTTGGTATTCAAATTGGTACGGCGCAGATTGGCAATATTGGTGGAACTAGTAGTGATGGCAGAACGATGCCAAACTGGGGCGAAACGCGCTTTTTTGTTGGTAGCGATTCGAAACTAAGAAGCAATGATCTCTCAAATTATGACTATCCGACCTCAATCACTCCGCGTTTTTTACCGAATGGTGTGACTGCCGTGGAGTATACTACATGGGATGATGCTAAAAAGGTGTTTAATGCGATGCGTACGCATCACCCAACCTTTATTCCGGATGGTCTCGAATGGAAAGATGACAGTACTCTTGGCTGGTTCTGCTATGATCCGAATACTGAACAGGTTACCAACTCCCGCGTGGCGAGTGGTGGTGAATATAAACAATCGCTTGAAATGAAAAAAGATGAGACGGGGAGATATAAGCGGAATGCTATGGCCTCGATGGATGCTTTGGATATTAAAGTTGGAGAAAAAACATCACTAAGCTTTGCCCATAATGTCTTGAGCTATGGCAAGGCCATAACTGACCGAGGAGAAGAACTTCAATTTAGTTGGACGGTTGAACGCACCGTATATTTCAACGATGTCGACTATTCTTTTGATGATCTAGAAAATCAGGGTTATTATAATATTCCCGACGGCAAAGACGAATGCTCTAATGGTGTCTGCAAATCAGCCAATTCTACAGATAGAACCGTAGACAGCAATAAACCAGTGCTGTTTACCCATTTGATTGAAGAACAAGATGCCAGCACGGAGGTTCCTAAAGAGTGGCGCATTGGTATGTATACGGTTGAATTCGAAAATCGTCCCTATCAAAATAATAACGGTACACGCTTTGTTCATCGTGACGTCTATAATGATATCGAGTTTTATAAAGCTGGTTCGTATCGGTTTTGCGAAAAAATTACACTGTATAGAATGCCGGAAAAATCAGAGAAAGCTTCTTCCTCCGCCTGTCGCACCATCAATGTGACCGGTAAAGTAGCAAACTACCCGATCTCCGGCGTAAACGTTGGCACCGATCAGCAAAAAATCAAAGAGACGAACGGTGGCACCACTACAACAGTAAACGATGAGGTTGAAGTGAATGTTGGTGAAGAAGTGCCGGTTAAGTTTTTGCATAACATTTTTTCGACAATTCCACAAACAGAAAAAACCGAGTATGTAATTCAGTCTACTTTTACGGGTAAGAATGGTACTGATTATGAAGTAAATGGACTGGAAAGTAAAACGGTTAATGGTTCGGGAATAATAAATTCCAAGGAAAAAAATAATGTTATTTATGGAATGAAAAATCGAGTTATGGACTATGTCATTTCCGAGAGTGGACCCGGTGGAAATCGCCAGTTTATCCGTGTAAATTCGGGCACTGTCACTTTCAATAATCCTGGCACATATAAATTTTGCGAAATGATTACCATAACATCTGAAGAACCGCGCCGTTCTTCTAAGGCCTGCAAAACAATCACGGCCAAGGATGATGCTAGCGAATATATGTCTCGCTCGCGTGTCAGTAAGGGTACGAATACATCCAGTGGCTCAACTCAAACCAGTATTGCTTCGTCCGGAAGCGTTACTGATACGGTCAATATCAAAAAAGGTGAAACTATTCGCGTGGCTTTTGCGCATAATATCTTCGCATCCAAAAAAATCAGTAGCAGCGTGAAATGGAAGCTGACGCGCACGGATGCAATTTATAGTCCTTCGTCGAATTACACTCTTAAGGCTACGGGGCCTTCTGACTACAGTACCGGTGAGAGTGGCTCATCAACGGCTGGCAGCAATCCAATTAATGTTAGCCAGGATGGCCGCTACACTACGGAACGTCAATACAAAAACTCCTCAGGTACCGCGTTCTTGGTTCGCGACGTTTACGACATTACCTTTAATCAGAATGGCTCATATCAATTCTGCGAAACTATTACGGTTGCGGAAGGGAAGGCGTCAACTACTGCCTGTAAAACCGTAAATGTGAATGAAAATGGTGGTAATGATGATGACGGTGATGATGACGGTGGCGACCCTACTCCGGAGCAGCCAAGCCAAGGTTCATGCCCAGGCTTAACGGCTATGACTCAATCCGGAACAGAGGGTCATGTCCAGGTATCGTCGAGCGTGCAAAATGTCTCTATTGGCTCTGGTCCATCTAGCCTCGTCTACGCAAAACCAGGCGATCAAGTTGAATTTAATAACTGCTATTATCCTGGAGTCCAGGCGACAGCGAATACCGAGGTTACTAACCCGATTCACAGCCCAAGCGATAGTAACCAGCATCCAGTAAGAGACAGAACGGGGTCAAACGCATATAAGAGTAAAAACTATTACGATAAAAACTCCGAAGGGCAACGTTTTGAGCAGGAAGTATCTGGCCAGTTGGTCACTAAACCAATTTCGACAGTAATTAGCTGGCAGAACCAATATACGATTAGTGCTAGCAATTTTGATTCGTATAATAGTGGCACCAAAACGTTTACTTTTGGCGATTATGGAGTTAAAACCTTAGCCGATCAGCATTGGGTTCTTCCTTCTGAGGTTGGTAAGACCTTAAACGAGACTATCGAGTCGGGATATCCAACTCAGGTAAAAATCAATGAACCAAGCTCGCACTCATGGATGTGTCTTGATGCGCAATATAAGGAAAAAATCCCAGAAGATGACCCAGAATACGATCCAGAAGGCTTGCCAGAACAATATAAATACATTGATGCCGACCTGGACTGTACTCACCAATACGTTACTTTTGCCTACAATAACGACAGAAAGAACGCTACTTCGAGCGTGGTTGTGCCATATAACTATATCAACACAAACACTACTTCTTTCTTAACCAACAAAGCTTATACGGGCGAAACAGCGACCATCGAGGTCAATGTTGTTAACCAGAAACGCCAGAATAATACGACTAATGGATTCTATGCCACTAAGTCTCCAAACACACAAGCTCGACTCTATACATTCTATTCCGACTGGGATCAGTCATTCACCAATGGTCATACGAGCTACAGTGATGATTCTTGTAGTGGCAGTGATCGCCAAGACTGCAATCAAGTTGCATTCGCCTCAAAGGACATAAATGATTCTAGTAATATAGACGGCTCAGAAGAAAGAGTAATCGTTAATGCTTTTCCAATTAAAGATGTTGGTGCTGGTAAATACTTCTGTGCGGTAGCGGCAGTCTACCCAGCTACGAGCGGTTACGATACGAATATGAGCACGAACGGAGATGGTCAATGGTATATCGGTCAACCGGTCTGTAAAGTTATCGCCAAAAAACCTTCCTTCCAGATTTGGGGTGGTAGCCTATTCTCGAATGGTCTTATCCAGGCCAGTGTCTCCAATAAAATCCCAGCTGGTTATAGCTCTACACGTAGCTTCGGTTCGTGGTCTGAGCAGGGCATCATCACGAACTATGGCACAATCGGTATGGCTACTGGTGCAGCATATGGATACACTTCCAACCTAAATGGCAATTTGACTCTTGACCCAGGTGGCTCGGCTAGTACGGACTATTGTAAGAATATTCCTCTAACCTTCCCGAACAACTGTGTAAGTGGTAGTAATAAGAATGCCAGACTTGGCGCCACTAACGGGCTCGGCTCATTTAGGAACGCAATCTATTCTAGCTTTGTCGCCAGTAAAAATCTCAAGGTAGTTAACGATACTTCGATTGATCTTGCCAATGCTGCCTACTATAACGAAGATGACGATACTCGCTACACGCAGCTAAATGGTGCCAATACGCGCATCGTATCATCTATGCCACTCTCTATTACGAAATCGCATGTAATATATAGTACTGGTACAATCACGATTGGTAGCAACTTGCTTTACGAGGACCAAGTTTATACCAATCCAAACCAAATTCCAGAATATGTTATTTACGCAAAATCGATTAATATTGAATGTGGCGTCCAAGAGGTTAATGCATGGCTCGTAACCGAAGGCACAATTAACACGTGTTCAGACGTGTCAGACGTAAATGCAGCTGGTCGCTCGAACCAACTTGTGATTAATGGTGTGATCGTTGCAGATAAAATCGATCTAGGCCGCACCTATGGTGCCGGAACCGGTAAATACTCTGCTATTCCGGCCGAAATTATTAAGTTGTCGCCATTTGCGCAACTTTATAGCAAATCTGAATCCACCGAGAAGCCAACCATCTACACGACCTATCGCCGCGAACTGGCTCCAAGGTACTAAAATTGGTAATCCGCCCGCTCTAAGAGCTCCTTTGGAGCTCTATCGCTGGGCGTCTTTCCACCAAATCCACACGACCTATCGCCGCGAACTGGCTCCAAGGTACTAAAAATGGTAATCCGCCCGCTCTAAGAGCTCCTTTGGAGCTCTATCGCTGGGCGTCTTTCCACCAAATCCACACGAGCTTCGCTCGTGTATTTTTGATGCAGAGCAACAAAAATAACAGCCTACGGCTGTTTGGATTTGATGGTGGGGATATGTGGACTTGAACCACAGACCTCGTCATTATCAGTGACGCGCTCTAACCAGCTGAGCTATATCCCCTGGTGTGGTGGAGTAACAGGGATTCAAACCCTGGACCTCTGCCTTGCAAAGGCAGCGCTCTAATCAGCTGAGCTATTACCCCAGTGCACTCTATTATATATCAAACTTATAAAAAGTCAAACAATTTTTTTCCACAATTTACTCAAATCTGTGATATTATAGATATAGTTAATTTTTGTAGAGGTATCCATGCATTTCAAGACCATTTTCAAATCCCTAAAGAATAAAGAAATGTTGAAGCGCATCTTCATCATTTTTGGCATTATCGTCGCTTATCGCTTCTTGGCTTATGTGCCAATCCCGATGGGCGATACAGCTACGTTCCAAAGCGCCATCTCCAATTTGATGGAGAAATCCGATTTTGCCAGCTTCCTTAATCTCGTTTCGGGTGGTGGTTTCGCTAGCTTTAGTATTATTCTAATCGGTATTTCACCATATATTACCGGTTCAATCATTATCCAGTTGCTCACCAAGGCTATTCCAGCCCTCGAAGAACTCTCGCAAGATGGTGAAACTGGCCGCCGTAAGATTAACCAATGGACTCGTATCCTCACCGTACCTCTAGCAATTATTCAATCAATTGCCTACATCTTTATTTTCTACAACGTCACCATTAATGATAACGCCGCAATCTCATTTGAGCCAACCTTTGTTGACTGGGCTCTCTCAATTACTGCAATGACCGCAGGCTCCATTATCTTGATGTGGCTCGGCGAGCTTATTACTGAGCAGGGTATTGGCAATGGTACTTCTACCATCATCCTTGCATCTATCGTTGGTCAACTTCCAAAAACAATCGGTCAATTCGGTCAAGCCTTGTTTGATACCTCAAATGGTTCACTCAACCTCTTTGGTTTTATCGATCTTCCAGTCAATCCATTCTTCTTCTGGACTGGTCTCGGCCTGATTGTTGCCCTTATAATTGTTATCTACTTCCTCGTTAAGCTCAATGAAGCTCAGCGCGTCGTCACTATTAACTACGCGAAGCGTGTCCATGGCAACACTAGCTATGGTGGCATCAAATCAATTCTACCAATCAAATTGATTGCTGCCGGCGTTATTCCAGTTATCTTTGCGACCGCCTTCCTTTCACTTCCGGCTCTCGTTGGTCAAGTCATTACTTCTGCCGACCCAGGGAACGAAGTCGCAGCTGGCCTTACCGCCACCTTCACCGCTCCTTCCGCCGACAACTATTCCGCACTCTATCCAAACGGCATCACTGGTCAATGGTTTGTCTATCCAGCACTTTATCTCATTTTAGTGATTGCCTTCACCTACTTCTATACGTCAATCATGTTCAATACGAATGAAATCGCCGACAACCTACAAAAGCAAGGTGGCTTTATTGAGGGCGTTCGTCCAGGCGTTTCTACGGCCAAATATCTCAGCAAAATGCTCAGTCGCCTCAACCTCTTCGGTTCCTTGGCACTCGGCCTAATTGCCTTGCTTCCATTTATTACGGATTACATATTTATTATTATCACTGGCGCCCCGCTTGGCGTCTCAATCTCAGGTACAGGTATTCTGATCGTAGTGACGGTGGCACTCGAAAACCTCCGCTCGCTCGACTCGCGCGCGCTAATGGTAACCTACGACGATTATAGCGATGAGCCTCAAGATTAATAACTGGAAAAAATTTATTGCTCGTACCATCTGGATTATCCTCCTGCTCGTAGTGGTAATATTCTTTGTGCGCACCGCAATCTGGGAGCATAATTATTATGAATCAAAAGAGGGTTCTGAACGCTCCGTATCGGTAAACGTTGCCAAGAATCAATCCCAAACGAACGTCGAGCCAATCATAGAAGAAAAACCAACCGAAACTCAAATTGTCGAATATACCGTTCCGGACGGAAATCCGCGCTATATTACAATTGATGCGCTAGGCGTTAGTAAATCACGCATTGTATCATTGGGTGAGACGGCAGACGGCAATATGGCTGCACCAAACAACATCTATGATGCTGGTTGGTATAATAATTCCGCTCGTCCAGGCGAAGGCGGTGTCGTGGTTATTGACGGTCATAGTGGTGGTCCGACCGAAAGTGGTATTTTTAGAGATCTCCCAAGCGTCAAAAATGGCGACATCATTAAAATTGAAGTTGGTGGTAGCGACAGAATTTATCAATACAGAATTGTTGAAGTTACCTCACTATTAAATGAACAGGCAGGCGAATATATGAAACAAGCCTTTACGCCCGTCGAGAAAGGTAAAGAAAGCCTCACTCTGATTAGCTGCAACGGTGAGTGGAGTTTTAATCAAAATACATACATGTCGCGCATCTTTGTTCGCGCGGTCTTGGCCGAATAATTAAAAAAGTCCGATTTTCATATTGATTTTTTGCGCATGTTGTGCTATTATTACAAGGTAATTTATGGCTAGTCAAAAAGAAGTGATTAAACTCACTGGTAAGGTTGCTGAAGCCTTGCCTAACACCCAATTTCGGGTCGAACTCGAGAATGGTCATATTATTGTTGCCCATATGAGCGGACGTATGCGTAAGAACTACATTCGTCTTGTTCCAGGCGACAGAGTCGAGGTTGAGTTAACCCCTTACGATCTTACAAAGGGCAGAATCAGCTTTCGTCTCAAAGATTAATATTAACCGTTACAGTTTTCATAACACATTTTTCGCGAAGTGTTACGAGAATTTTAGCGTTAAAGTCTAAATAGGAATGTAAGTTCCTGTATTCTCTTATGCGCTAACTGTGACATAAAAGAAAGGAATCTTTTAACACATGAAAGTACGTGCAAGTGTTAAAAAAATCTCCCCTGATGACATCATTGTCCGCCGCAAAGGTGTGCTACGTGTCATTAATAAGAAAAAACCTAAGAATAAGCAAAGGCAGGGTTAAAATATATGGCTAGAATAGCTAGCGTTGTCATCCCTTCCGAAAAACAGGTTTGGATTGCTCTAACCTACGTTTACGGAATTGGACGTACAACCTCCAAAGCCATCCTTGCGGAGGCTAAAATTGAGCCTACCACTCGGGTGAAAGATCTCACCGAGGCTGACGAACAAAAAATCAACGACATTATTTCCGCGAAATATCATGTTGAAGGTGATTTGAAGCGCCTCGTGAGTAACAATATCAAGCGCCTTAAGGATATTAACTCCTACAAAGGCATCCGCCACAAGGC
This sequence comes from Candidatus Nanosyncoccus sp., assembly GCA_045642865.1. GTDB lineage: Bacteria > Patescibacteriota > Saccharimonadia > Saccharimonadales > Saccharimonadaceae > Nanosyncoccus. The sequence continues at coordinate 1,331 of JAZUJS010000081.1, read as the reverse complement.
TAAATTACCAGTCAACGGCCAACGTACTCGTACGAACGCACGTACACGTAAGGGTAAGGCGATCGCGGTCGGTGGTGCACAACCAAAAGCAGCAAGTAAAACTTAGAAAGGAGAATAAAATATGGCAGAAGAAGTTCAAACTACTACTGTTGCAGCTACTGAAGCTGAAAAAGCTCCTAAATCTAAAGCTGCTAAAAAAGGCAAACGCGTTGTTAATGCAGGCGAGCTCCATATTCAAGCTACCTTCAATAACACTATCATTAGCGTTACCGATAAAAAAGGCGAAATCTTAACTACTTCATCCGCTGGCGCCAACGGCTTCCGCGGTTCCAAGAAGGGTACAGCTTACGCTGCAGGTATCGCCGCTGAGAAAGCTCTCGAAAAAGCTAAGAAAGATCATGGTCTAAATTCCGTCGACGTTTACGTCAAGGGTATTGGTCTTGGTCGTGACAGCGCCATTCGTGCCGTCTCTAGCTTTGGTATTAAAATCGACAGCATTACTGACGTGACTCCAATCGCTCACGGTGGTGTGCGACCGAAAGGTGAAAGGAAACCATAATGGCTCGTGATAATTCCCCTATTGTAAAACAGAGCCGTCGTGAAGGTGTTGCTCTCGCCCCTAAAGCCCATAAAGTCATGGCTAAAAAATCTGGTATTCCAGGTGAACATGGTGATATGCGTGTCCGGGGTGGTAGCCTCTACCTAACTCAGCTCCGCGAAAAGCAAAAAGTTCGCCGCACTTACGGCCTACTCGAAAAGCAATTCGCAAAATTAATGAAAGAAGCTCAAAAGTCTGAAGGCCTTACTGGCGAAAAACTTCTTGAGTTCTTGGAACGCCGTCTTGATAACGCTGTTTATCGTGCCGGCTTCGCGACTACTCGCCGCCAAGCTCGCCAACTCGTTTCTCACGGTCACTTCCTCTTGAATGGTCGTCGTGTTGATATCCCATCCATTCGCTTGAATGCTGGTGACGTCCTCGAAGTTCGTCCAAGATCAACGAAAACTGAATACTTTAAGAACCTTGACAACATTGTCGGTGCTGCTGGCCAACTTCCACTTTCCTGGATGAAGGCTGACGCCAAAAACATGAAAATCGAAGTTACCGGTTTACCAAAGCGCGAAGAAGCTGAGGTGGGCATTAATGAGCAATTAATCGTTGAGTATTACTCACGCTAAGGAGAAAACTAGAATATGACAACTAAAACTATCCATGAAGCTGCTCTCGCTAACGTCAAAGAACTTGGCGAAAACAGTGCTGAGTTTACGATTAAACCGCTCTACTACGGTTATGGTAACACTCTTGGTAATTCACTTCGCCGTGTTCTACTCTC
>JAZUJS010000080.1:0-1739 GCA_045642865.1 Candidatus Nanosyncoccus sp. | reverse complement strand
CCGATGCCAGCAGGCAAAAATACAGCAGCACGGAGATCGCCGCAAAAAGATCGTTCTGACGGGAGTCGTCCCCGATGTTGAAATAGCAGCAGGAAAACAGAATGGCGGCAAACAGGATCCCGACCACAGCCATGGTCATTTTCAGATAGTCGACATTTGACCGAAGCAGCTCCAGAGAAAACGTGAAGTAGATGCTTACGATCAGCAGCACGCCCATCACGCAAAGTGCCGCAAAATAGGCTGCCTTTCGTTTTGCAAGTCCCGCTCCGGCAAGATTTTTATACGGATAATCCGATTCTATTTTCGGATTTATAACCGAAATACATTTTGGCAAAAGTTCACCCTGAATGGAATGGTGGTCGGTAATTATTAAGTCTATGCCGTTTTCGGTGCAGTATTCGGCTTCATTTATTGCGGAAATTCCCAAATCGACAGTCACGATAAGTTTTGCGCCATCGGATTTTAGCGATGATATTGCATTTTTATTAAGCCCGTATCCTTCGTCCATTCTGTCGGGAATAAAACACTCGGCAACAGCATCTTTTTTACGCAGGTAATCGTATAAAATATATGTTGATGTAATTCCGTCAACATCATAGTCACCGTAAACCAAAACCTTTTCACCATTATTAATAGCGCGAAGCACACGCTCAACGGCTCTGTCCATATCCGTCATCAGGAATGGATCGTGCAGTTGCGACAGCGAAGGGCGGAAAAAGATTTTCGACTCTTCGTAGTTGGTAATTCCACGTTGGACAAGCAAAGTGGCAAGGTTCTCGTCAACATTGAGAACCTTCATGATTTCAGCAACTTGCTGAGCATCAGCCTGTTTGTTTAAAATCCACTTTGTTTCCATCGCATAATTTTGAATTTGTAAAAATAAGAAGAATTTCCTTTGCTCCAAGTATGATTTTTATTTTAGAATGATTTTTATCTTTAAAATGTTGATTTTTAACGAAATAAAAATTGAAATATTTTGTTTTTCTACATAACGTCTAAAAATTTGTCATTTTCTCTTCCATTTCAAACAAAATCAGGCTGTTGATATTTTTGTTTAAAAAAAATGCAAAATGCCGTTGCGCGATTGCCATATTTTTAATAATCTTGCATAATTATTCTCATTAAAATTTTATACCTTGAAGAAAATTAGAACTGCTTTAATATCAGTATTTTACAAAGATGGCATCGATACCATTGTCAGCTTGTTGAAACAAAACGGAGTGCAGATTTACTCCACGGGAGGCACTTACGATTATATAAAACGCATCGACGACTCGGTGAAAACCGTCGAATCGCTCACGGGTTACCCGTCCATTTTGGGCGGTCGCGTGAAGACTTTGCACCCCAAAGTGTTTGGCGGCATTTTGGGACGCACCCAGTTGGAATCCGACCAAAAGGAAATGCAGGATTACGAAATTCCGGCTTTTGACCTCGTCATTGTCGACCTCTATCCTTTCGAGGAAACCGTCGCCACCCCCGACGACCACAGCCGAATCATCGAAAAAATCGACATCGGCGGCATTTCGCTGATTCGCGCCGGCGCAAAGAATTTCAACGATGTGGTCATCGTGCCTTCAAGAAAATACTATGGCGAATTGATTCAACTGCTTGAAAACCAGAACGGAGAAACATCACTTGAAGACCGCCGCCGTTTTGCAACCTACGCTTTTGGCGTGAGTTCGCACTATGACAGCGCCATTTACAATTGGTTTGCCAAGGATGACGAAAGCCAGCAACTG
>JAZUJS010000079.1:0-1696 GCA_045642865.1 Candidatus Nanosyncoccus sp. | reverse complement strand
TGTCAAGTCAGACGGAAGAGTAGAAAGGCCTGCTGCCGTGTCGCCTTCGGGAAACAGTATGAGGAATTGGCCGCCCTCGCGTTGAGCTTGCTTTTCCAATTGTGCAAGATTCCTTTCATTTGCATATCTCCATCCTACAATCTCCACATAATTTTTCGTTTCTGAAACTTCTATTACCACAACACTACTGTTGACCGAACTTTTTATTGCTACCCAATAATTCGGTTTGGTAACAGGTCTGTTTTTGCCATATTTGTCAGGTGAATACAAAGCATTTCCGATGATGTTTCTGCTATCTTCGGGCGACAAATCAGGATGACGAATTGCGTTTTTTGCAAATACGCCTCTCTTCAAAAGAGTTCTTTTTCCATTTATTCCAATAGCTTCAGATAACCCTTTTGATGGAGTGGGCAACAAGACACTTCTTTCAAAACATTTGAAATCTTCATCTGTTATTTCGCTTACACTTTCAATCCGAACAGCAATTTCCGATTGCCGCAAACTGTCTTTCCATTCTTGCGGTATTTCGTCTAACTTTGTGGGGATAATTTCATTTTGCATATTAAGTTGAATTTTTCCAGCCGCAAAGAAACATCATCCCGCACAAACAAACCCGACGACAAACGTTTGTAGTCGACTGTAAGCGTTTGTTGTCGTTTGCTGTCGGATATATTATTGTAAATCAAATTAATGTATATTTATCGGTGATTTGCGTTGAGGGAAAACTATTTTCATGGAATTTCCATATTTTTGTGCCCTAAACCATCGGACGGGAAATGGCGACTGCCAAGCCCTTTATAACTCCGATGGTTTTTGTTTTGCAGTATGTAGAGACGCACGGCCGTGCGTCTTTACGTTCCAAAAGTTATTCGTTAAACTTCGCATATTACATTTAGTATTAATTACGGTTGTAGTTTTTCTATTGCTTCATAAAGCAATCTTGTTCCCATTTCATGGGATTATTATTAATGTAGTCTCTAATCTTCAAATATTCATCTGTATTACGAATAATATGGTCATGATAATTTGGATGCCATAATGGATTTCGGCGATTGAATTTTTGCAAAATCGAACCATCATAATGGTTGCCGTTTTCTATTCAATCATCAATTTTTCGAACAGTAGCAGATTTGAATCCAGCAATGAATGAGGATATGGATTGTGGTTCGCGAAACAATCTAAACTCCTTTTGTTCAACAAATTGCGGAATCGTAGTATTAAAATTCACAATCTAGTGGAGCGTTGAGACGCACGGACGTGCGTCTCAACATGCCAAAAATCGAGAGAAAGAAATTTCACTGAAAATAAGTCAAAAGCAACTTCTTAAGTAAGCAGTCAAATCTAAAATGCAATATGAATTGGTTATCGGTTTTTCAGTTGTCGGTTATTTCAAAAGTTCAAAATTGTTCAAAAAGTCTAAATATCTAATGGTCCAATTGTCTAAATGTCCAATTGTCTAAGAGTCCAAATGTCCAAAATGTTTAAGGGTCCAAATGCCTAAGCGTCCAAATCCCCCATAACCGTAGATTCAGGATGCAAACTAATTTTGCACAACTTCTTAATTTGATGATTTACATCAGCTTCTGATAGAATTGCCACCACTTGTCGGGCAGTTCGTTGCGCATGGCCTGGTCGTAGTCTTCCTTCGAGCATGGAATGAAATGATGCCGCTCGAAGCGATTGTCGTCGGCTTTCA
>JAZUJS010000078.1:0-11258 GCA_045642865.1 Candidatus Nanosyncoccus sp. | reverse complement strand
GCTCCGCGTTTTATTCCTGAAGAAAATCCTTTGTGGATTACTGACGAAATGATTGAAAACGAGACGGTGGATTATTATTTTTATCATGATTTTTATGTTGATGTGGAAAATGTTCCTGATGGCACATTGTTGATGTCCTGTATTGCTTCTTATCCGACGGCGAGCTGGGGTTGCAGTGGTGAGGCGGTCGGTGGCGTTCTTGAAGATGGCACCGTGCTGAATCGTGTGCAAAATGGTAGAGTTCATTTTCGGCTAAGGTATTACAATTCTAATCGTGGCCTGTATTATATTAAGATATATGGCGCTGGTAATTTTATGTATTACCCACTTGTGCTTGGCACTGCTGAACCAACAATGGAATATCATTATGAGGCTCGGCCATATTCCTGTACCTCGGCGCTCGATTTTGATTATGAGAAATTGGGCGTATTCCAAAAACCAGTCGGCGCAACTGCTTCTGACACTGAGGAATGTAAGTTCTTATATTGGGAACGCTATGATGAAGATGGGAATTTAGCTATCGATGATAATAGACAAATGGTTCCGATTCTGCGTGATGATGTTTGGACTGATGGAAGACGGCTCGATAATCTGTATAGCCAGTATTTTTATGCCGTATATGAAAGAACTGGTGGTTCTAGCGATCCTTCTTCTGGATTAACTATTAACCTTTCGGTTAATAATCCAGATTATGGCTACCTTAGTGAATATAAATATGAATATTATTATGGTGAGAGATATGTTAATGTAGTGTATGATGATCGGCTTAGGACAACTTATGATTCATCATCCTCTTATGGCACTGATATTTATTTCTATCCGAAAGAGATTGAATATAATGATGATGCTGCTACGGCTACCGTATACTATTACGATGGAGTTGAGTCGGATTGTGAATTGGGCACCATGTGGAGCGGAGTATGTAATGTTACGGTTAATTTTGCAAAGCGAATTGAAACGGACTTGCACAAAGTTACATTTAATTATGTTAACCCGGAATGGGGCGATCATGATTTGACGGAGTTGTATGTTGTTGATGGTGATACTTTTAGTACATATCGTTATTCTGATGGTGATGATAACCAGGTAGTGAGTATTTATAGGGGTGAATCGATGTATCTTCGTCCGCTAAATAAAGAGGCTCAGATGGACGATGGAAGTTTTTATTATTATGGAGTGGAGGTTAATAACACTTGCGACTATCAAATGCATTCTGACTGCGAGGTGACAATTACTTATAGCAAGAATCTTGCGCGTCCGCTCGTTCCGATGAAGATTATTGTTGAAGATCCATATAAATCGTACCAATCTCGGACTGAAGATATTTCAGCTATTGATGGAAGTAATTTGATATTTATCGATTATGATATGCACGAAATTGAGCCCAATGGGCAAGATCTGGTTCGGTATATTCGTTATACTACTAGTAGAAATGGAGATGTGTCATCGATTAATGTCGCTCCATATTCATTAACTGATAGTAATAGAGATCAATATGTCCTAGCAGTGGAGAGTAGTTGTGGTAATGTTGTGGCCGCAAATTGTGTCGTAAAGTTGACTTGGTCGTTTAAAGAGGGATTGCCGATGACTTCTCTAGATGTTCATTTGGGGTCGTACGGAGATGACTACAATATTGTTAGGACCATTGAATTTCCAGAAAACACCCCGATTCAATACTCATTGATTTTAGATATAGTATATAGGGCATTTGATGAATATCGTGAGACGCGTGGAGAATTTGTGAGTCTAGAACTTATGTACTCAAATGGTTATAGGTATGATACTTTATATTCTGATTCTTACTACTATAGCAACGATGACTTTATCCCGGTGTCTGGAATGTATGGTATTTTACATATGTCTGATCGGAGTGACCGGGTAAATGTTCTGCTTATGCCACGACAAGGCTCACCGTTTGATTCTCAGCAGTCCTCGTTCCTTACTTCTAGGGATGGATTCATTGATATTAGCTACGCTATCCAACAGGCGGAGTTATTCCCTATATATGGTTATGAAACTGTAGGTTGGTGTCCGGTTTTCTCTGATAGCAATTACGAAAGGGCATACGATCTTGATGGCAATGTCTGGACGATTTCCGAGCGTTTTACTTCATCGTCATATCACAATTTTGATGTAGACTCTTGCTCGAAAATGTGGGATTTTGAAAATGATTCGTTCAATTCTAAGTATCTTCAGCTATATCTATATCAGATAGTTGCCCCATCGGCTGTTCCGGTAGAATTTAAAGTTGCAGATGATGAATCGTATGGTTCTTGGGAAGGTGTCGATGGTCTTCATCAGCCTAAATATGGCGACTCCTTCCGTGTAACTGGTAATAAGGTCTATATTAATGACGAAGTTATTACATTTATTCCGGCAGAGCCAGACAATTATGATTATGAATTGGACAAGATTATCACTACGTGTGCCGGCAAGAACTTCTCATCTCTCGATGTCTGCGAATTTGTAGCACATGTAACAAAAACTCTTCACACGCACGAGCTTCATACCAGTTCATTCGAAATGCCAACTGATTTAACCAAGCCTTATGTCTTGGTAATTGATGAGCCAATTTCCTTTGGTGATTTCAAGGCGGCTGCAAATGTCGAACTCAAGGTCTTTGCCGATGGGGTAGAAATTGCTAATGACGCTTTGCTTGTTACTGGGCAAACCGCAGTATTCTACGTTGATGGCGCGGAAGTCTTGAGCTTAGATGTATTTATGTATGGTGATCCTAGTGCTGATGGTGTAGTAAATTCCGCTGATTTGTTCACGGTACGCAAGCATTTGCTTGGTTCTAATTTGACGGGAAGCCAATTTAAGGCGGCCGATGTGAATCGCGACAAGACGGTTAACTCAGCGGATTTGCTGAAGATGCGTCGATATTTGTTAGGATTGGATAAAGGGTTATAAAAAAGGAGTACATATGAAAAAAACATTAATACCAACTATGACTGCAGCGCTGGCCATGCCACTGATGGTAATGAGTTCTGCTTCCGCTGCGACTTATAGCTTCTATACAAGCAGTAGTGAGGTAGCGGTCGGGAACACTTTTGTCGTTTCGGTCGAGCTTAATGCGGCGGCGTGGAATGTCCACACGTCAACTTCTGGTGCAATTTCGGATTGTATTATCAATCAGGCTAACGCTACGGATTCTGCTTTGAATGAAACTAAGAAGTTTACTCAAATTTGTACTCCAACTGGTTCTGGTACGGTTACTGTTTACTTGACTGGTGATATTACGGATGAAAATGGTACGAATGTTCCCCTTTCTGGTTCCGTTTCGGTTAAGGTAAATGCTACAGACCCAAGCAACCAAACTCCTGATCCAATTGTCCCAACCCCAGACCCAGAGCCAACTCCGGATCCAGATCCGACTCCAACTCCAACCCCAGACCCAACTCCAACGCCTGACCCGGATCCTACCCCTACTCCAACTCCAGACCCAACACCAACTCCGACCCCTACTCCTGATCCAGATCCAACGCCAACACCTACTCCAACCCCAACCCCAGATCCAGAACCAACCCCAACCCCGACTCCAACTCCGACTCCAACGCCTACCCCAACGCCAACGCCAACTCCAACGCCAAATCCAACTCCAACTCCAAATCCAAATGGTGGAAACAATAGTGGTTATAATGGTGGCAATAGCGGTAATTATGGCGGAAATACATCAAATATTCCGACCGATGACCCAAATAACCCATCCAAGGATGATCCATCCAAGGACGATCCATCCAAAAAGGATGACCCATCCAAGAAGGATGAAGAAGATAAGAAGCCAACTAGTAGCAAGGATGAAGACGAAGTTCCAGTACCAAATACTGGCGTAAAGGAAGATATAAAAGAAGCTTCATTTGATGTAATGCTCGTCATCTTGCCGGTTGTAGCAATTCTTGGTGTAATCGCAATTTCATGCTTAATTGTACACGCGGTTCGCGATAATAAGGAAGAAAACTAAATAATAATACCTCCACTTAAACTAGATAAGTGGAGGTATTTTGTGCGGCATTTTCTAGTTGGGCAAAACTCAAAGCTTGGGCACGTCACAAAAAATCTCCACCCTCTAAAAGTAGGGGGCGGAGATTATTTAGTTCTCGGCAAACTGTGAGTTATATAGTTCGGCATAGAAGCCGTTCTTTGCGAGGAGTTCGTTGTGATTCCCTTGTTCGATGATGTTGCCATCTTTCATGACGAGGATGAGGTCGGCGTTGCGGATGGTGGAGAGGCGGTGAGCGATGACGAACGAAGTGCGACCCTTGGTGAGTTTTTCGAATGCAGCTTGCACGAGCTGCTCGGTGCGAGTATCAACATTAGAGGTGGCCTCATCAAGAATGATCATTGGTGGATTTGCTACCATGGCGCGCGCAATGGTGAGCAGCTGTTTTTCGCCGGCCGAAATATTGTCGGAATCTTCATTAATAACCGTATTATAGTTGTGGCTAAGTGACTCAATTACGTGATGAATGTCGGAAGCTTGCGCAGCGGCTTTAATTTCGTCTAGCGTGGCTTTTTGGTTGCCATAACGAAGGTTTTCGGCAATGGTGCCAGAAAAGAGCCAGGTATCTTGCAAAACCATGCCAAATAGTTTGCGGACGTCGGCGCGCTTCATGTCTTTGGTTGGAACGCCATCAATGATAATTTCGCCGGAGTCCGGGTCGTAAAAGCGCATCAGAAGATTAATTATTGTGGTCTTTCCGGCGCCAGTTGGACCCACAATGGCAACTTGTTGGCCTGGCTTGATGGAGGCGGAGAAATTCTTGACGATTTGACGTTTGCCGTCGTAGCTAAAGTTGACGTTTTTGAATTCAACGGCGCCGCGGACTTCTGGGATTTTGAGCGCGTCGGTGCGATCCGGTGCTTCTTCTGGTTCGTTCAAGAATTCAAAGATGCGCTCCGAGGCGGCAAGCAAGGACTGAATGGTTGAAACGGATGAGGCAACTTCGGTGATTGGGCGGTTGAAACGGTTGACATATTGAATAAAAGATTGAATATCTCCGATTGAAATGCGTCCTTCGATGACAAAATGACCACCTACGATACAGGTTGCGACGTAGCCAAGATTGGTGAAAATATGGGTGATTGGAAAAGAAAGTGAGGAAAAAACCTGAGCGCGCCACGCGCAGCGGGTGAGTTTTTCGTTGGTTTTCTTAAAATCGCGTTCGGCTGGAAGTTCGTAGGAGTTGGATTTGACTACGACTTGGCCAGAGTAACATTCCTCGATTTTGCCATTTAATATACCGAGGGTTTCTTGTTGTTCGCGGAAATACTTTTGGGCGAAGCCGGCGATTTTGCCAACGACGAAGATTGATAACGGAATGATTACGAAGGAAATAAGTGAAAGTGGCACGGAGATTGTGAGCATGATGACGGTAATGCCGATAAGATTAGTGAGGCTAAGTGAGACGTCTGCGAGCTCTTGTGAAAATGAGGTGACGAGTACATCAATATCGTTGGTTATGCGCGAGATAGTGTCGCCGATTTTGTGCTTATCGAAATATGAAATTGGGAGACGGGCAATTTTCTCAATGATTTGTTCGCGAATAGTTTTGGTGTATTTGGCGGTAGTGACGGCCAGGATGTAGGCCTGAGTGTAGTTGAGCGCGCTCGAGAGGACAAAAAGTCCGATAATAAGAAGCGCTTTAGCAGTAATGGCTTCCCAGTCGATATTTGGGTATGAGTTGATGGCAATGGTGGTCATTTCGCCAAGGATTTTTGGCGTAAAAATGCCGAGGATGGCCGAGCCGATGGCTAGAAAAACCGAGAAAATGATTGGCACGCGGAACTTTTTGAGCGAATGGATTAGTTGTTTGAATGCCCATTTGCCGTTTTTGGCTTTTTTCATTTGTGGTCCCTGTTTAGGCATGAGCTTCCTCCTTGGCTTGGTTGATTTCGTTGGTAAATTCGTCGTCTGAAAGCTGAGACTTAACAATTTCGCGGTAGACTTTGCATTTGTTTAAGAGATTGTAATGATTCCCTTTGCCGACAATTTTGCCGTTGTCGAGGACGACGATTTGGTCGGCGTCTTTAACGGTATTGACGCGCTGGGCGACGATTAAGACGACGGATTCTTTGATGATTGGCTTGAGCGCGGTGCGAAGCTTCTTGTCGGTTTTCATGTCGAGGGCCGAGAAAGAGTCGTCAAAAACGTAGATTTCTGGCTTTTTGCAGATGGCGCGGGCGATCGAGAGGCGCTGCTTTTGGCCACCAGAAACGTTGGTGCCGCCTTGTGAAATGCGCGACTCGTATTGGTCGGGTAGTTTTTCGATAAATTCTTTGCTCTGGGAAATTTTGGCAGCTTTTTTAATCTCGTCCATGGTGGCGTTTGGGGCGCCAAAGCTAATGTTGGACTTAATTGTGCCGGAGAAAAGCATACCGCGTTGTGGGACGAAGCCGATGCGCTCAATCAGGTCCTCGCGCGCATAATCGCGAATGTTGACGCCGTTGATGAGGATTTCGCCCTTGGTGGCTTCGTAGAAGCGTGGAACGAGGTTTACGAGGGTGGATTTACCGGAGCCGGTAGAGCCCACAAAGGCGGTCACTTCGCCAGCCTTGGCGGTAAAGGAAATGTCGGAGAGCATTTTTTCGTCGGCGTCAGGATATTTGAAATCGACATTTTTGAATTCGATGCTTGCCTCGCTGCTCGGCGTGCCGGCGGTTGCTTTTTTCCATTTGATTTTTGGCGTCGTGCCGAGAATTTCGTTAATACGAGCGGCAGACACGTTGGCGCGAGGTAGCATTACAAAGAGAATGGAAAGCATGAGGAACGACATCATGACATGAGTGACGTATTCAATGAAAGCCGTCATGTTGCCGAGGTATGAGAAATCTTTGGTGAGGAGCGAAATGCCAACCCAGATACAAAGCAAGGTTGTGCCATTGAAGATGATGTTGATGATTGGATTTTGTAACTCCATAATTTTATCAACAAACATGAGTAGTTTGGTCATATCTTCGTTGGTTTTTTGGAATTTGGTTTGCTCGATTTTTTCGTTGTTGAAGGCGCGAATCACGCGAAGGCCGGTAAGATTTTCGCGCGTAAGCAAAGTGATGCGGTCGACGAGCTTCTGGAATTTTTTGAATTTTGGAATAATGAGCGACATGATTAAAATGACAGAGCCGAGGATGGAAACGGTACCGATGGCAATAATCCAGGTCATGTCTGGGGCGTTATTGAAGGCCATAACGATTGAAATGATGCCAAAAAGCGGCGCGCGAAGCATCATGGAAAGGATGAGGGTGACGGATTGTTGAACCTGGTTAACGTCGTTTGTGGTGCGCGTAATTAAGGAGGCGGTACTGAAATTTTTGACGTCGGTAAGGTCGAGATAGGTCACTTTGGCGAAAACGTCGGCGCGAAGATCGCGTGAGAAAAAGGCGCCAACTCGGGCCGAGAAGAAACTAGAAATAAGCGAACTGAGCGCCGAAATGATAGCGAGCGCAATCATGCGTACACCGTCGGCGACGACGACATCGGTGTTGCTTTTGATGATGCCTTCGTTGATAATATCGGCCATAAGGGCTGGCAGGCGGAGCGTACAGTACACCTGTGCCGTGGTAAATGTGACAAGAATCAGAACTTGCCACCAGTATGGTTTGAGGTATTTAAATAATCTAAACATCGAGATATTATTATAGGGTTAATTTGGATAAAATGCAAATGGTCCGGCGAGCTTTTGGGACTAATGAGGTAAGATGTGAATGGTTCGGCGAATTTAACGGTCATGCATGATATCGTCGATGAGCCTTTTGGCCTCTTCGACGGTGTCGAGGTCTGGGTCGCCCATCCAAAGAATTTCGTCTGGGTAGGTGTAGCCAGTAGTCATGATGCCGGTCTCGTTGATAGTGTATTGGGAAATTTGCCAGCGTGGATTTTCATCGAGTTGGAAATTTATAAGCTTCATGAGATTTTCGCTTGAGATGGTTGTCTGGAGATTGCGTGAGGCGGCGTCGAGAATGTCCATGTAGTGCGAGGCGAGGACGGATGGGTTGGTGAGCTTGTTGATGATTTCGGTAAGGAGATTGCCTTGGTTTTCGGCACGGTGGATATCGCCGGTGGCGAAACCGTAGCGCTGACGGGCGTAATGAACGGCGCAATAGCCATTGAGATGATTGAAGCCCTGATAATAAGTGCATCCGTGTGAAGTAAAATAATCAGATGAGTTAATATCTACGCCGCCGATAATGTCGACCATTTCCTCGAGTGTGGCAAAGTTGACGCGGATATTGTAGTTGATTTTGATGTCAAAGTAGCTTTCGACGGTGGCAACGGTGGTATCGATACCGTATAGGCCGGTATGGGTGAGTTTGTCGCGCGTGTCGACGGTGCCACCTTGGCTATCGGCGTTTGGAATTGGGATATATAGGTCGCGTGGGATGTCGACGATGAGAATTTTTTCGGTGCTTGGGTTAATAAAGAGAACAATATTGACGTCGCTGCGGGAATTATTATCGATTGAGCCATCGGTATCAATACCACTGATATAAATGGCGAACGGCGTATTGGTGATATCGGCAACTTGCTCGACTCCGACACTATCGAAGGTGATTTTATCAAGAATGCTAAGAGTTTTTTCTGTGTAGATGATGCCGAACATTGAAAGGCTAATAATGCCTAGCGCGAAGACAAAGCAGACGATGCGGACCCAGAGTGGGGTTTTGCGGTAAATGTTAGCGAATAAAAGCAGGCCAAGAATAATAACACAAATAATGACTGCTGGGGTTGCGAATTTAGCTGGTAATGCACCGGTAAGAATAATGCGAGAAATGGTGTAACCAAGACCAGCGACGGCGAGACTGGCAAAAACCGTGCCGATAATGCGGATAATCAGGGCAAAAGATGGCTTATCCATGAGACGTGCGCCAGGGTGAGTTTTGAGCTTTAATGACATAGCACCTTTCGTATTACCTTCTAATATGGATATTGTAGCACGCTGACTGCGTTTTGGCAAAACGTTTAAGATAAAAAAATACCTCCAAATGGAGGTATTAAGGGTGTTAATTCGTTTTTATTGTTTTCTTTTGTTGATAAAAACTAGTAATTTCAGCTTTGCCAAATTCGGCAATTCGGCGATTTTTTCGCCTTTTGGCTGTTTCTTGTCTAAACTATAATAAAATTCTTTTCCTTTGTCTACTTTCTTCCGTGACATGCATTTCCCTCCTTTTTAAGATAGAAAAGGACCTTAAACGAATTAATTTAAGGTCCTTAGTGCAAAAATATGCCTATCTTTTAATTGTAGCATACTTTTTATGTTTTGTCAAGATGGTGTGGTGATTTTGTCTTACTATAGGTTATTTTTGTTAAGAAATTGTTCTAGACACCATATTAACCATTTTTGATTTCCGGAATATTTATTCATGTCGATATCTTGTCTAAATTCTTCCCTTGTCGGTCCTGTCCAATTCTTAAAATAATCATCAACTGGTCTTGGCATAGGGTGTTTTTCTGGAACTGGTATGTTTGGATATTTCATTCTGAAAAGAGAGCGTATAAAGTATTTTGAGTCTCCACTTCTTGTTCGGGTTAGATCGAGTGGTGTGCTCATAATCATATCTTCATAAGGATCAATATATGGCATTTTTGCCGCATGAAAAGCGTTTTCGTATGAACCATAGCTTTCTTCGGTTATGCATTTATCATAGAAACCGATATAATCTATTTTGCCATCTTCTTTTCTGTAGTTCTCGAAGACATGTTTGATGTCTTTAGGGTTTTTAAGAACTTCGCTTGGTTCGATATAGATTGCTCTTTTGTAAAAATCGTCAAAATTCCAGTCCTTTGATAACAACCCGTCCATTCCGTAAAATACATAATCCGCCGCATCACCAATAACTAAGAGTTCAACTCCATCTTCTTTTGCTTGGATTGCTGCTTTGTATAATTGTGGCTCAATTGAGTGTACTGGTGCACCTTTTGAGGACATTACTGCCGGTAGGCATTCTTTTATTGTGTCAAAGTCTATATCCACATAACAAAGATTGAGTTCGCATTCTTTCGCAAATTGCTCTGCACGATGCAGCTCTTCTGTGTCATATTTCCCGCCCAAGAATCTAAAAGTGTAGGCATTGCTGCCTTTCGGCATGTACGTTGCGAGGCATGCGGAATCCATTCCGCCAGATAGCAGGATGCCGATTTTTTTATTGCTGATTTGCGAAAATATTTGTTGTAATCTATTATTTAGTTCGTGTTCGTTGCCAATGGGTGTTAATTTTTCTTTTGCATGTAATTGGTATTTTCTATGAAAGGTATTTGCTGAAAAATCTACGTCTTCCCCGATATACCTCAAACCAAGAAAAAGACTATTGCATAATTCTTTGTCAACTATATGTTCCATTTTATTTTTCTTCTATATTCTTACCATCTTCGGATAATGTCCATCCTCGACCCTGTTTGAGGGCTTCTCGAATTTTTGTTGAGGAAATACTTTTTGTGTATGGGAAGTATATTATCTTGATGTCGTTTTTTGCCGCTTCTTCTTCGTATTTTTTCCACTTATCAGTGCCATACCAGTCATCACCCACAAATAGAACTGATGCTCCGAGTTGTTTGCACATTCTAATTTTGTCCATATCTTCCTGTGGAACGACTGCGTCTACATATCTGCAGGCTCTAACAATTTCCGCTCTTTCAGTAAAAGGTATGAATGCTTCTTTACCTTTATATTTAACTAATTCATCTACGGTTACGCCAACAATTAATTTGTCGCACATCCCTTTTGCATTTTTAAGCAAATTTAGGTGGCCCATATGGAATAGGTCATATACGCCTGCAGTATAGCCAATAACTTCTTTCTTTCTAATTTTCACATTTTTCTCCATGATTATTGTTATTTTTTAATTTTTTGAAATGTATCAATCAGCTTTCTTCTATAAACTATTGCAATAATAACTATCAATATAATTATGCCATACCGAGCAATGTTGTCAATTGTATATAGAATGCTTATTGCTGGGCACATTAAATCGAGGAGTAGTATTGAGGCAAATATTAATTTGTTGTTATATATGTTGTTTTCTTTGCATCTCCTATAATTGATGTAGTGTAGGCCGGCCAGTAATGTGTACGAGGCTAGTGTTGTGTATGAAGCTGCTACGTATCCATATTTTGGGATGAAGACGAAATTTAATGCTATGTTAACAAGTGTCGCGATGGTCGTTGCGCTTGATATTGATTTCGTTTTCTTAAAATAGAATTCTACATTTGCATATAGGTTATAAACCGCCTGTAGAAAAATAGTCGTAACTAATGGAGGGAT
>JAZUJS010000077.1:0-1587 GCA_045642865.1 Candidatus Nanosyncoccus sp. | reverse complement strand
AATGATTTTACCTTATCATTTTATTACAAAAAGCGGTTTCGGAACACGGTCGGAAGCATACAAACGCCCAAAATACAGACACGAGTCCGAAATTAGCCAAAAAACAGGCACGGAACGCTCCGTGCCTGAAAATAATCAAATGGAATATTCAGTTATACCTGCCCTTGCAGTAATTCCGCAAATTCCTTTGCCCAATCCTTTTTTAAGAGAAAAATGCGGCGTATTTCGTGTGCATATTCATCCGTCATCCCGGTATTGAGCCAATTCAGCACTAACCCGAAGCAGACACATTTATAATAGTCCACCACCGTTTTTTTATCCGCTGTACCGATATTCTCATTGGTAAGTGCCGTGTTGACATAATTGCTTACAAAGAATTCTGTGACCGTCATCAAATTCCTCTCAAAAACTTCCCGGTTGACGGAACGATAGATATGCATGATCGCTTTTTTTCGATGGGAAGCAAATTCGATCAATGCGTCAAAACACTCGACGATTGTTGAAACCGAAGGCTATTTTTCGAGAATCTGCTCGGCTTCTTCTTTTACGATTTCTTCTATAAGCGCCGGGATGTCCTGATAATGATAATAAAATGTATTGGGATTGATTTCACATTTTTCCACAATATCTTTGACGGTGATGTCGGAAAGAGGATGTTCTTCGAGCAGCGCAATAAAGGTTTCTTTGATTGCTTTCTTCGTAAAATTTGCCAATGATCACACCTCTTTCAAATGGATTTCTACAATATCGGAAAGCTTACATTGCAGAGCAATACAGATTTTTGCAAGTGTCTCAAGCGTGACGGATTCGCCTTTTCCCATCTTTGTAATGACATTGGACGAGAGCGACGATGCTTTCTGAAGGTCTTTTTTCATCATGTGTTTGTCGATAAGGAGCTTCCAAACTTTATCATAACTGATGTGATAAGTATCGTTCATAACATCGCCTCCGAAGTATTGATAAATGAATCATAACATAAAATCACTCAAAAATCAATTTGAGCCTGGGGGACGGGGTTAAGGGTTCATTTTCGGCTGGGGCATCCTAAATGCTAAATGTATGGAGGGGCCTGGAAGCGAATACGAAAGGTTAAAGGAATAATAAAAATATAAATGATTTGCATGAATGTTACATCATGGAAGATATTGATTTACATAATAGGGCGCAACAGAAAAAAGTATATCTTAGAGTATATTTATAGTTGCCACATACAGGGTTCAAGCCCTGCGGGACAGGGACTTGGCGGACAGCACCGTAAACTGTGAAAAACTGAAGGGTTAGTGCATGATAATCCCCCCGCCGGCACGGCAGTGCCGACGGCAGCCGGGGGAGTGCCAACGTTTACTTGACAGAAACGATCTTAAAAAAATGTCTTGACATCAATAAGATGTAGGAGTAACCTAAATACAATAATTTTTTTGAAAGGAGTTTTCTCATGAACAGATTTGCGATCGAATATTCATGTACTGAGATTTGTGCTATGCACGTCGTGAACGCGTATGGCCTTAATTGCGTATATAAATATTTGAATTGCTAAGATGAGAAAATGGTTCAATCGTTTGATTATTGTATATGCTGACCACTTAT
>JAZUJS010000076.1:0-13446 GCA_045642865.1 Candidatus Nanosyncoccus sp. | reverse complement strand
TACGAGCCACGCCATATTCACCGCCACAGAAAATACGACCGTCTGGGAGGAGGGTAGACGACGTAATAGCCTGAGGTTCTTCATCCCATTCATCATAAAATCCTTCAATCAGGTCTGAGAAATATCCACTTTTTAGTTCTGAATTTTTCTCCATAAAATCATCCAAGTATTTTTCTAGGATTTCATCACATTCATGATCTTTAGCTTCATATTCCTGCAAGAATTCTAATCCCGCTTTTTTCGTTCCAGCTTTAGATTGTTTTTGCTTGAAATCGGAAAGAATGGTTTTGATGGTTGCAATATCTTTTTTTAGTTCTTGGCAATTCATAAGATATTATATCCTTATATCTTTTAACAAGGCACCCGCTACACTAATTAATTTTTCTGGTAACTTTGTAACATCATTGCCTACATGTATACCATATTGATGTTTTTCATCCTGATTCCAAATCTCATCAAATATCTCATTTTCTTCCTCGTCAATTTGGAACCCATACAGCTCTACGCCGCATTGTCTCAACTTTTCAACGCTTCTTTTTACAGCATACATGTCGTCTGGTACTCCATCCGTTATTTCAAATACTATTTTCTTAATTTTACCTTCCTGAATCCCTTTTTTATCCGCTTCTGTTAGACTATTAAAGATTTTTTCATATGCAGGAACCTCATTCGTTCCACCATCAGCGCCAATTCGTGAAGTCATTCTTACAATTTGCGCTTCATTCTCATCAATTTTTTCACCAACTCCCTCAAATCTCTTAATTATATTACACTCACTATTAAAGGTGTAAACCTCAGTTCTTGCCCTTAATTTTGATTTTGTTTTTTTACGATCTATATCAAGTTGTTTATTGAAGTCCTTCACTGAGAGCGCCAAGAGCGTAGCGGCGGCCTTCGCCATCTTATTTCTTTCCCCATCCATCGATCCAGACGCATCTATCAACAACGATATATCAATTCTTTCCGGTTTATTGATTACCTGTTTTTCAAATTCGTTTCTTCCCCTCATCGGTACATTACTTATATCCCCACTACGCATTCCACCAACATATTCAGCGTAATGTTTAATAAGGCTTTTTATATCATCTTTTCCCTTCATCTGCTCGGGGGTATATTTTTTTTCATAAGAAATAGATTTACCGATAAGGCTATTCCAGAACCTTTGCATTTTTCTTCTTGCTTCTTTGATGACTTTTTTTATTGCTTCGTATTCTCTTCTTTCTCCCTGCTCAATATTGTGCTGTTTATCAAAAAGTTCTTGCATTTTAGCTTTATCATTCTCTCCGCGTTCTTCCGGTGACATATTGTCGTATTTTTGTTTTTCGATGATTTCATTAATTTGCTTTTTCTGTTTTTCATTATCTTTCGATAAAATATTGTGAGGTTTTTTCTCTTTATTTTCTTTATCGTTGAATGGATCAAAATTATCACTATCACCCCCTTCATTTTCATCGCCTTCTGGTGACTCTGTTGGCGGTTCTTTTGGTTGTTCTTTTGGTGGCTCCGGCTCTCGTATTTTATCCAGCTCTTTTTTAAGTAAATCGATATAAAGCGGCCTAATTCTTTGCCTTATTATTTCATATCTTTTTTCAGGATCTACTAAGATGTTATATTTTGGAACAATCTTATTCTTAATGGTTTCATATATCGTCATTCCATACATTTTTTTATTCAGAGCTTCACGCACTTCAGGCGACATTTCCGTTTCTTCAAAAGAACCTTTGTTTTCTGCAAGCATTTCTTCACGAAGTAATGCTATTAACATCTGCCGGTGCAATGGCTGCTCACCATATTCATTACCATCCTTATCATAGCATTTTGCGATATTCTCATTTCCATACCCTACTTTTTTATACAAGGATTCAATATCTTTTTTTCTTTCAGCATTACTAAATAAAGGAGCCCTTTGTTTTACGATATTATTAACATATATATCATCCAAAACGTTATTAAAATCGTCTAGTTCTTTTTCAAAAAATTTTGATACTGCGGCTTGGTTTGCGTTGCACTGATGAGTGCTTAGATAATCTTTTGCCAATCTGTTGGCGGTTTTTCTTGATTCCTCAAAAGTTGCCAGTAGCGCCTCAGGGTTGCTTCTTAAATCTATGAAGTGGCCCATTTCGTGATGTGCAGCAAATCTCAATTCACCGTCACTATATTCACCATTGAACCAACACGACGGAACATTAACTTCGCCGGTTTTTAACATTATATAAAAAGTGTCGGCAGCCTCTGATACCTTGTATGATAAGGTAGTGTCACCAGTAAATACTGCTAACGGCTGCCTTAAATCCCTAACAAAAGAGTCGCCTCTTAATTTTAGCGTCTGTTGTTGTTCACTCATTAACGCTTTTAGTGCATAGCCACCAATTGCTCCACTTGAAGCTCGCCTGTCGACGTTTTCGTTATTGTTTGTTTTTTCCATGAGCTCTACCGACATGGTAATTACTCCGTAGTCATTTCTTTGGTGCAACCACACTGCTCGCCGAGGATTTCTAGAGCCAATATTTCATCGTTTAATACTTTCATCTTTGATTCGATTTCTTTAATTATCTCGCTAGATATTTCAACATCATCTAAACCCTCTGATTCTTCAATATCTAGATTGAATTCAAAATCCTCTGGGTATTCAATGCGTTCATGCTTGCCATAGATGAGCTGGAGTACTTCTTTTTCAGTGATAATTTCCGTTTTTTCAACCCTATAGTAATTATCTTCTGGGCAAATTTCATCATATTCAATACAATATTCCTCATCGTCCGGGATTTTTTTCCAACCTTTTGATTCGGCAAAGAAATTATGATTTTTCGCAAGCCTAATAGTCAAACGTTGTTCAGCTGGAGAACTAATTGCTCCAATATACCCATCCCAAAGTGCTTTATCGAAATCACATTTCCCATTATCCCATTTTTCCAAAACACTTTTAATAGCCCTAAGAGACATTACGTAATCCTGAAGCTGAAGTATCGTTTCGTCACCAGTCGCCGTAGTTGCAACTTTATTATAATAACCAGTGTCCTTCATTTTACCGGAGAAAATCTGCTGTGTCTCTTTTGCGAGTTGAGCCAAGGAATATAGTCTTTCAAGATTCTTCTCTTTATCTGGAATTTCAATGTAACCATCTTCTTTATCCGCAATTGACTCCAATATAACCCTAAACAATTCGTCTTTTTCAGGATTTTTACGAGTCTCAAGCCCACCAACGATATTTTGCGGTAGGTAATCATACGATATAACATCAAAACGAGATCTAAATGCGGCATTGAGCTCATTTGTACCATAATAATCTACATTACCGGTAGTCTCATTACCAGTCATAATAATCGCAAAACCTTCTTGTATCGTAATCGGCTCATTATAGCCTGCGATTGTGGTTTTTTCGCCAGGCTTCCTTTGCAAAATATCATTAAGCGCAATAAGAACGCCTGGCATAATTGCGTTTCCTTCGTCAATAATAACCGGCCTTCCTTCTTTCATGCCCTGAATGATCTGTTTTTCAACCTGTTTTACGACTGTTCCATATGCGCTATTTTTATTTGCATAAAGCATCGCGATTTCGCTTTGCGCTCTTGCTCTTTTTTCATACGCAGAGCCCGGATCGCTCGCTAATTCGTCGGCATGCATTTCGTTCCATTTTTGTATTTCATGCTCAATTTCTTCCATTGCTCCAGAAATATCTTTAACATTTCCATCTTGCAATACAAGCGTATTTTCATAAAGAAGCTCTTGATAAGTTAGATCTTTTGAACCGACTATAAAAAGCGGCTCGAATGCCTGGTTATATTCAGGATCCCCCGCATTAAGTTTGTGTTTGATTTCTCTGATATTCTTTCGTTTTTCTTGTTCCAAATATATCGCCTGATCTTCGATCCCGGCGTTTTTTAAATCTGATTCAGCAAGTGCTTTTTCCGCTTCAAGCTGCGCCCTGTGCTCAATTGTATATTCCCTTGCAGCCACTTTGGCCATCTCTGTTTTTCCACAACCAAGATGCCCCAATACAAGCGTATTATTTCCATTTTTAATGTTGTCCTTAATGCGAGAGATGTTTCTTTTTACGAATGGTGTTTGAACTACTCTATTTTCTTTAAGTTCCCTAAGTTCTTCTCGGTAAGCCAAGCCTTCCTTGATATACGCTGCTTCTGGAGACTTTTGATCGAATGCATTAATTTCATCCCTACAATCCAGGAGGTTGTTACAGATTATGTTTTTGGCTTTGTTTTTGAGGTCTTTTTTATTAGCCAACCTCATTTCTTGTTCTAAAATACCTTTTGTTTTATCTAAAAAAACATATTCTTCCGCCGCAAGTGAAAATTTCTTCTGTCTAAATTCGATCATTCTCTCGCGCGCTTTTATAATCTCTACACCGTACTCATCATCTTTCTCGGCAAAAGTATCGGCATCCTCTACAATATTATTTTCAGACTCCTCATCGGCCAATGCATTTTTTAGGCTAAATTTTGATTCAAAAAAATTTTTATGACTATTCTTAAATTTGCTTTGCTGGTCTATTTCTTCTACATCTATTTGTTTTCGTAAATTTTGGTCTTCGAGCGCAAAAATCTTTTCTGCGATTCTCTTTCGTTCTTCTCTGTCAAGAATTACATCCGCTTCACGAAATTGATTCTCTCCAACATGCATATTATTTTGTTCCATTTTTTAGACTAGCCTCTTATTACTCTTTTATTATACTAATGTTTTTTTATTATTTCAACAATTGTCTTTATAATAAAAAAATAACCCCTGTAGGATTAACAAACATATGATTTCTCAGATGTATGATAATTTGCTGCAGCTTTTGCTACTCCATATCTTTCTGCATAGGCTATAGTTTTAGCACGATATTTTACTTCTTGTGATATACTCAAAATAACCCCTTAATTGTATTAGTTTTTAGTCTTACAACTTAAACTATACAATATTTGGGGTTATTTTTTATGAGAAATTCTCATATGTATGTTTAGCTAACAAGAGTCAAATATTAATATCCGAGCGATCTACTATTTGGGTCATAGTAGCAAAATGTTTGATCGGTTACCGAGCCATTATAATTAAAGCGATGCTCTATATATAAATCTAAGCCAGGAACCCGACATACGGCTGCACCGCCCCCACCCACCACATCAAGCATAGTCGCCACGCAACTGACATAGTAGGAAGACGCAATACTAATTGATGTGGTAGAATAACTCATTTCAACCGAACGAACAAGTTGTGTTTTGTTACTTGACGTATACACATCGCAGTGCGCATTGGCGGCGTAATAAATACCACTCAGCGTCACAGACATTGTATAGTTTTCACTAACCTTCCATTGCGCATAATAGGTTACGTTTCCGGTAATCGTAGTAGTCGTGGCGATTTGCGTACCACCAGTTGCCGCCGTAAACCAGCCCTGGAACTCATGGTCGGTATAGGTCGGGGTTGGCAGCGTGCCAATTTGCGAGCCGTAGGCCTTGGTGGTGCTAGTTGGCGAGACAGAGCCACCGTTGGCATTCCAAGTCACAGTATAATTGTTGACCGTGCAGGCCGCGTAGAAGGTCGTATTGGCCGAGATTGTTACGGACGCACCACCATTATATCTGGTGCCCGCAGTCGAGCCAGCGGCCCATTGACAGGTGTAGCCAGTTCTGGAAATTGCAGGTAGTGTAATGGTTGTATTGGTCCACTTAGCATAAAGTGTGCCATTAGCAGTAAATGCGGTCGTGCTAGCAGAGCCAGTAAGATAGCCGTTCGTACCAATATACTGTGTGCCAGCGCCACCCGTACTAGTATAGTAACCGCCAAACGTTGCCGATGAGCTAGTCGGGCTAGCGGCATAGGATGCGCCTTGGGAGTTCGCATTATAACTTATTGTATAAGTCTTGGTTGGCTTAGTGATTGGGTTTGCCGAAGTACTCATAGCTGTGCCACCAGAGGTGAGAGAATATTTAGAGTTGTATGTTTCGTAGATGGCAGTGGTACCAGCTGAGGTGGCGGATTGATTGTTGAGAGAGATTGTATAGGTATTGGCCGTGCGGCTAAAGTTGGCAGTAATGGTCGTATTCCCCGTAATCGTGCCCGATGTACTGGACCAGCTCGAGAACGCAGTCGTGTAGCCCGTGGCAGCCGTGACAGATGCTGTTACCTTGGAGCCATTGCTAAAGGTGAGCGTAGAACCAGAGGCTGAAAATGTAGTACCATATGGCAATGTAAGAGTTGTGGTCGACGTTGTGCCATAACTTGTATTATTGCGTGCAATCGTAACGGTATAATTATTAGCCGTACAGACAGCATACATTGTAGTGTTGGCGGCAAGGGTGATTTGAGCGCCGCCATTATACTTTGTGCCAGCAGCGGAGCCGGCAGCCCATTGGCAAGTGTACCCAATCTTAGAAATCACCGGCAAAGTAGTCGTAGCAGAGCTGTTAGCCCATCGAGCATAAAGCGTACCGTTCGCAGTAAATGCGGTTGTACTAGCGGAACTGGTAAGATAGCCATTCGCGCCAATATACTGCGTACCGCCAGATGTGGCAGTGTAATAACCATTAAACGTATCTGCACGAGTGGCTGAGGTCGGCGAAGATGGAGCCGTAATGCCGGTGCCATTCATATTATAGCCAATGGTGTATGTATATGAGCGGATTGGCTTAGTGATTGGGTTTGCGGAGGTACTCATAGCCGTACCACCAGAGGTAAGAGAATATTTTGTATTATACGTTTCATAGATAGTGGTAGTACCAGCCGAGGTGGCGGATTGATTGTTGAGCGAAACAGTGTAGGTATTGGCGCTACATATAGCGTAGAAAGTTGAATTTGCCGTGATCGATACGCTCGCACCCCCCACATATAGTGTGCCAGATGTGGTGTTTTGTGCCCATTTACAGGTATGGCCAGTTTTGGAAAGTGCCGGGAGGGTGATTGTAGCAGAACCATTGGCCCACTGAGCGTAAAGCGTACCACTCGCAGTAAATGCGGTTGTACTGGCGGAGCCGGTAAGATAGCCATTCGCGCCAATATACTGCGTACCGCCAGATGTGGCAGTGTAGTAACCATTAAACGTATCCACGCGAGTAACCGAGGTCGGTGAAGATGGGGCTGTAATACCAGTACCATTCATATTGAAATCAATAGTATAAGTGTACGAACGAACTGGCTTAGTGATTGGATTTGTAGAGGTACTCATGGCGGCACCACCAGATATGAGAGAATACTTAGTATTATATGTTTCGTAAATGGCCGTGGTACCAGCCGAGGTGGCGGATTGATTATTAAGAGAAATGGCGTAGGTATTGGCGCTACATATAGCGTAAAAAGTCGTATCTTCAGTAATCGTTACACTGGTACCCCCCACATATGGTGTGCCAGATGTGGTGTTTTGCGCCCATTTACAAGCATAGCCAGTTTTGGAAAGTGTTGGCAAAGTGATTGTGGCGGAGCCGTCGGTCCACTGAGCATAAAGCGAACTATTGGCCGCAAAACCAGTATTATTTGCGGTACTTGCAAGATATCCATCCGCGCCGATATATTGAGTTCCACCAGTCGTTGCGGTGTAGTATCCATTGAATACATCCGTGCGCGTAATTGAAATCGGCGAGGACGGAGCTGATACGCCCGTATCACCCATATCATAATTAATTGCGTATGTATACGAGCGGGCTGGCACAGTAATTGGATTTGCCGCAGCACTCATAGCCGCACCACCAGACGCGAGAGAATAATTTACACCGTATTGTTCATAAATCACACTAGTACCAGCCGAAGTAGCAGATTGATTATTAAGGAAGACTGTGTAGATATTATTAGTGCGGACAAAGTTAGCTTTTGCAGTGCAGCTGGCAACAATCCGAGATTCGCAATCATGAGTCCAATCGACAAATGCGTAAGTATACTGTGCAGTATTATCGTTCGGCGTAGCAGTGACAGTTATATCACCAATCATGAGCTGATTTCCAGATACAGTAAATGACGTTTCGTACGACACGGTTACTTTGCCAGTAGAAACAATACCATACCCATCCGAATCATCCGCAACCGCAATATCTATATCGTAACTATTAGAAATGCGCGTAAAGTTAGCGACGATTGTGCAGCTTTTGGTGAGCGTGCTGCCGCAATTAATCGTCCAGCTATCAAAAGAATATATATATTGGCTTGTAGTTTCACTCGGAACAGCAGTTGCGGTTTGTGTACCAATGATAATTTTATCTTCGTCGATGACAATATTTGAGCCATAGCCCGCAGTAATACTTGCTGGCGAAACAGTTCCCCAGTCAGATTGAGAAGATTGTACAACAAATGTAATTTCCGGATCTTCAATCACAAGCCCGTTCGTAGCAGCATAAGTGCTACCCACACCGGCAACATTTACAACAATATCATACATTCCCGCCACAAGCGAAGTCGGAAGTTCACAATTCAAGCTAAGCGGATTGTTTGATGTAACCACAATATTATTGCAGGATTGGTCACCCACCATTACACTAATCGCGCCAAGATTTCGAGAGGTTGCTAAACTGGTGCGGACGGCAATAGACGCACTGCTATAGCCAGACATAATTGGTGAGCCCGTAATATTAATTTCCCCATCATCCATGGAGGTGTCTTCGCTAAGCGTTGTGTAAAGGACGGTAGTGGAATATCGCCCAGCAATTTGCGAGCTTGAAGCCTTAAATCCGAAAAACACATCCGTCGCAGCATTGGTAGCAATGCCAGTATGAGTATGAATAAGCTGTTCACTATTTTTAACTGGGACGGCAGCAAATTTAGCATCCGGATTTGGCGATGCTGGATTATATATCGAGTCAAAACCGCCTAACCCAGCAATAGCATAACCCCAAGTGGAGCCAGTGAGTGCTATTGGACTAGTTTGCGTTCCTAAAGTTGGCGAAAAACGACGATTAATATCACCAGTATCAGTCCCATTGTGATAAATAATATTCGATGAATCATTGGTGGAAATGTATAATTTATATCCCGCTGGCGACGCCGTCGTAGCGTAAATAGTACTTTTGCCAATTACGAGCTGGTTTTGAGTAGTAGTAAGATTCACATCGCCATCAGTAGTAATTCCCAGTGAATAAACTTCCGAATTAATAATCGCATTCGAGTCACCAATAGTAACTGGCGCAATCACTAAGGCAATTATGAGTAACAAAAAGGCTGCGTTCAGAAAACCGAATAATTTTACATAGTTTATTCTATGTAAATTAAGGGTCATCGCCCTTTCCTCCTTTTCTCTACAGGCTATCGCCCATATGCTTATAATTATAGCATGAGCTATATAGAAAAAGATGATTTTTTTACAACAAAAAATACCCCGAGATGGGGTATTTTTCTTAAAGCCAAAGCTTCGATCCGTTGCTTAGTTTAGTAAATTACCAAACTTTCACGAGGATTTCGCCACCGAGGCGATTTTTCTTAGCTTCTTTGCCAGTCATCAAACCTTTTGAGGTTGAGATGATGATGGTACCACGACCAGATTTGATGGTTGGGATTTCTTCAGCAGCAACGTAAACGCGGCGGCCTGGTTTAGAAACTTTTTCAATCTCGTTGATGCGAGAGATTTCGCCTGGATTTGCGATAACGACGTGGAGAATACCACGTGGTTTGCCTTCTTCAACTTCATAGCTTGCAAGGTAGCCGTTTTTAACCAAAGCGTCGATGACGGCAACTTTAAGTTTTGAAGTGGAGACGCGGATTTCGTTTTTGCCAACCATACCAGCATTACGGATGCGGGTGATGAGGTCAGCGATTTGATCTGTAGATTGTAATGACATATCTTTTCCTTTCTCCTACCAGCTACTCTTGGTTACACCAGGGATTTCACCCTTGCTTGCTTTTTCGCGGAAGGTAATACGGCTCATACCGAAGCGGCGCATGTAGCCACGTGGACGACCATCGAGGAGGTCACGGTTTTTGAGGCGAGTAACAGAACTGTTACGTGGAAGCTTTTGGAGACCTTCAAGATCACCTGCAGCTTTAAGTTCTGCGCGCTTTGCAGCATATTTTTCATACATTTTGCGGCGTTTTTCGTCACGAAGGACAGCAGATTTCTTAGCCATCTTACTTCTCCTCCTTAACAAACGGCATACCGAAGAGTTCTAACAATTTTAGACTTCCTTCCTTTGAACCATTTTTAATGATAAATGTAATTTCGAGGCCATGAAGAACTGAAGCATCTTCGAAGGTGATTTCTGGGAAGACGGTTTGTTCTTTAAGGCCGAGGTTGTAGTTACCTTGTTTGTCGAAAGCGGTCTTCGAAACACCGTGGAAATCACGGACATGTGGAAGAGCGATGTTGATTAAACGATCGACAAATTCATACATTTTTTCGTTACGAAGAGTGACGAGGTAACCAACTGGGGCACCCATGCCTTTGCGGATTTTGAAGGTTGCAATTGACTTCTTTGCAAGGCGTGAAGTTGGGGCTTGGCCAGTAATTTTAGCGAGAGTAAGTTCTACAGTTTCGGTGTATTTCTTATCTTCGCGTTTCTTACCAACACCACACGAAACGATAACTTTTTTAAGTTCTGGAACTTGGTTAATATTCTTGATATCAAGTTCTTTCATCAATTTCGCTTTAAGCTCGTTAGTGTAGAGCTCTTTTAAGCGAGGTACATATTTAGCATCTGCCATTATTTAGCTCCTTTCTTAAGCTTAGTGGTTTTTTCTGCAGTTTTTGCAGATTTTTTCTCTAACTTGGCAGCTTCAACGAGCTTCAAGTTTGAGAGGTCGATACCAACATGAATATCTTTCTTGCCACCACGTGGGTTAACATAAGATTTCTTCATGTGGCGTTCACGAATTTCGATGCCTTCGAGATAAGCTTTGCCAGCTTTGACCTTGACGATCTTAGCGGTTTTGCCTTTGTTGTCGCCAGCAATTACCATGACTTTGTCACCGGTTTTAATATTTTGTGCCATATTAGAGTACCTCCGGTGCTAAGCTGATAATTTTGTTGAAGCCGAGGTCGCGAAGTTCACGTGGGATAGGACCAAAGACACGGGTGCCTTTTGGAGTCTTATCATCGTTAACAAGGACAGCGGCGTTTTCGTCGAAACGAATGGTTGATCCATCAGGACGGCGAATTGGAGCAACAGTGCGGACGATAACTGCTTTAACGACAGCTTTCTTCTTGGTGTTGCCATGTGGATCGGCATCCTTAACGCTACAGGTGACGATATCGCCAACATGTGCGTAGCGAGCGCGAGTACCGCCGAGAACGCGGATAACGCCAAGTTCCTTGGCACCGCTGTTGTCGGCTACTTTAAGACGGGTTTCCTGTTGTATCATATTATGCTTCCTCCTTTTCTGGGAGAGCTTCGGTGACGTCTTCTTTCAATTCGATGGTGCCATGAGCACGTTCAAGAACCTTGACCAAAGTATAAGACTTGGTTTTTGAAAGTGGGCGGCAGGCAGCGATTTCGACGCGGTCACCAATTTTTGCTTCATTATTTTCATCGTGAGCAGTATACTTACGAGTTTTGGTATATTGCTTGCGATAGAGAGGGTGAGTTTCTCGGCTGACGATCGAGACGGTAATGGTCTTATCACGCTTGTCCGAGGTAACGATCCCTGCTAATGTGTGTGCCATATTAGTTTTCCTCTTTCTTAATTATTTTGCAGCGTACTGGGAGCTTGTGGGAAGCTAAACGAAGAGCTTCTTTTGCTTGCTC
The DNA here is from genome assembly GCA_045642865.1 of Candidatus Nanosyncoccus sp. Lineage (GTDB taxonomy): Bacteria > Patescibacteriota > Saccharimonadia > Saccharimonadales > Saccharimonadaceae > Nanosyncoccus. Next base: position 1,792 of record JAZUJS010000076.1, on the reverse strand, counting down.
ATCAGTAACGTCGGCGATTTCAAACATAACGGTGCCTTCTTTAACTTTGGCGACGAAATATTGTGGTTCACCTTTACCAGAACCCATTTTAACATCAAGAGGTTTCTTGGTGACTGGAGTATGTGGGAAGATACGAATCCAGATTTTACCACCACGCTTAATGTAGCGGGTGATAGCTTGACGGGCAGCCTCGATTTGGCGGCTAGTGACGCGCTCGTTGTCGAGTGACATCAAACCGTAATCACCGAAAGCAACAGTGTTGCAGCGGCTGGCTTTGCCTTCGTTTTTACCTTTGCGAACCTTGCGGTGTGCAGTTTTCTTTGGAAGTAAAATAGCCATAATTATTTCTCTCCCTTATAGATCCAGACCTTTACACCAACGATACCGGCAATGGTTGGAGCGTGGAAGCAATGAAAATCGATATCTGCGCGGAGAGTATGTAGAGGCACTGAGCCTTCAATAAATTTCTCACGGCGAGACATTTCGGCACCATTAAGACGGCCAGAAACTTCGATACGAACACCTTTTGCACCAGCGTTCATTGAAGATTGGAGAGCCATTTTAACAGCACGACGGAAGTTCATACGCTTGCCAAGTTGAAAACCAATGTTTTCGGCAACGAGCTTAGCGTTGAGTTCTGGTTTTTTAATTTCTTCGACATTGATGCGAACTGGGGTAGCAACGATTTTTTCAAGATCTTTCTTGAGTTCGTTGATGCCAGCACCTTGTTTACCGATTACTGCACCAGCTTTGGCGGTGAAGATAATAACGGTGGTAAGGTTTGCAGAACGCTCGATATTGATTTTGGCAATAGTCGGGCGAGCTTTGAAACGTTCTTCGACCGTTTCGCGGATCTTAGCGTCTTCGACCAAGTTTTTGCGGAAGTCGGACTTCTTTACTGTAAACCATTTGGAAGACCAGTCTTTGCTGACTTGGAGACGGTAAGAGATGGGATTAACCTTCTGACCCATATTACTTGTTCTCCTTCTTGTCTGCTGCTTTTTCAGCAGTAGCTTTCTTTACTTTTTCTTCGCCGGCGACCTCGACAAAGATATTGCTCGAAATCTTTTCGTATGGCAAAGCGCGTCCACGAGAAGCTGGAACATAGCGACGAATGCGAGTACCAGCAGTCACAGAGATGCGTGAGATACGAATTGTCTTTGGATCAATTGAAACCTTGGAGTTGTTGAGCAAATTTGCATTTGCGGATTCAACAGCTTTAAGGACAGCACGAGCGGCGCGGCGTGGGGTGTTTTCAAGAATTACGATAGCGTCAGCAACGTAACGATCGCGAACCAAGCTAGCAACGATTGAAGTCTTGCGTGGTTGGTTGTCGATGCCTTTTTCATATGCGTGTGCGAAATATGTATTAGCCATGATTAGTTAGTTCCTTTCGCAGCAGCAGCCTCAGCAGCTTTTTTGCCACCGTGGCGTTTAAATTTACGAGTTGGTGCGAATTCACCAAGCTTGTGACCGACCATGTTTTCGGAGATGAAAACTGGGACGTGCATACGACCGTTATGAACGGCGATGGTACGGCCAACCATTTCTGGGGAAATGGTAGATTGGCGAGCCCAAGTTTTGATCACAGTACGATCTTCAGCGGAGAGAGCAGCAACTTTCTTTGCGAGTTTGTAGTCTACGAATAGACCTTTTTTAAGACTACGAGACATTATTTCCTCTTTCCTTCGTGGCGACTGCGCACGATCATTTTATTAGTTTTCTTATTATGACGGGTACGATAACCGAGAGTGAGTTGACCCCATGGAGTACGTGGAGCTTTACCAGTACC
>JAZUJS010000075.1:0-18921 GCA_045642865.1 Candidatus Nanosyncoccus sp. | reverse complement strand
CAATCTTTGCCTGTTCAATCAATGAATATATCGAGGATATAATGAAAAATAAGCCAGAAATAGATGGAGTAGAATATCCCACCTATACTGGGATTTCCGCTTCGGATGTAGAAACGAACAGTGCGGGAGCAGTTATTGATAACAATGAGCTTGGCAGTTCAAATAGCACCATAAATTATGCCACTGACCCTTGTTACGATGCGGCCGGAGCAATGGGCTGGATTTTGTGCCCAATCATCAAGTCGATTGGTGGAGCGCTCAATTCCATTTATGAATGGGTGGCAGATTCCTTCTTGACAATAGATTCGTATCTCGTTTCTTCCAATAGTGCCACACACACCGCATGGTTGATTTTTCAGCGTATCGCAAACGTAATTTTGATCATATTCTTCATTGTTATCATTTTCTCGCAGCTTACCGGCTGGGGCATCGACAATTATGGCATTAAGAAGGCATTACCAAAGATTATTGCTGTGGCAATTATTATTAATATCTCATTTATTGCTGCACAATTACTTGTTGACCTGTCGAATATTGCTGGCCAATCGTTACATCAGCTGTTTATGAATATCCCAATTGGCGCAAGTAACCCAGCAATACAAAAAGCCGAAATGCTCAACGCTGGCACTTCATCCGCTAATGGAATTTTCCAGGTGCTTCTTGGCGGTGTGACGCTCGGTATTGCCGGCGTGGGTGTTACATCTCTGGTTACTGGCATCAGTCAAAACGGTGTTCTTTCAGGATTAATTATTCCGATCCTTTTAATCTTGATAATCGCAATCTTTGCCATTCTCTTCATCTTCTTATTGCTTGGTTTGCGCAAGGCGCTCATCATTCTCCTTATTACGATTGCGCCTGTAGCCATTGTCTGTTATGCTTTGCCGAACACGAAAAAATACTACTCAAAGTGGTGGAGCGCATTCTCGGCAATGTTGATTATGTTCCCCGTCTGTGGTTTTGTAATCGGCGGTAGCACCATGGCTGCAAAAATCATCCTATTATCATCGCAATCAGACTTCGTTACGTACTTTGTTGGTATGATGCTGATGATTGTGCCATACTTCTTTATCCCGTCACTCATTAAAGGATCATTTAAAGCAGTTGGTAATATTGGTGCCAAAGTATCAGGTATCGGAAAAGGTATGGGTAGTAAAACTCGTTCGCGCGTCGATAGTCTAGAGAAAAATTCGCAAGGTCACAAGAGGCGTGCTGAACGCGTCATGGACAAAAGAAATATGCGTATGTGGAGTACCGATGCAAAGCGTGGCGCGAAAGCGGAAAGCAGACTGCAACGCAGATATGGCGGCGACTCGAGCCAAATGTCTGCACGACAACAAAGAAAATATGGCTACGCTTCAATGAAAGCCAACGAGGCACAGCGCCGCATGAATGAACGCAATATGTGGAATAGTAATGTTTTTGTCGCTGGACAAACTGCCAAGGATAGTGTGGATAATGCAAACAAGATAGCGGATGCGGAAATGTGGAATAATAGCGATTTTGTATCTGGTCAGAACGCCAAAGCAAGCGAGGAACGAGCCAATAGAATCAGTGAAGCAGAAATGTGGAATGATAGTAATTTTGTATCTGGACAGAACGCCAAAGCAAGCGAAGAGCGAGCCAACAGAATCAGTGAAGCAGAATTGTGGAATGATCAAGGATATAGAGATTTGCAAAGCCAAAAACGACTATATGCTCAACGCGAAAAAATGGGCGAAGCGGCTGCTGGAATATTCGTCGCCGATCAGGACACATTTACTCAGCATGCACAAGCGAGAAGAGCATCCTCGGAGGGTAAATATTATGAAGAGCAGATTGATGGCCAAGTTAATACACCATCCGAACTTACCGACATTATTGATCGCACAATAAATGATTATCATGCAGCCACGGATGATGCGGGCAGGGAGCAGGCGCAGCGAAAACTTGCAGCTGCACTGAGAGTTGCCGAATCAAAAAAGATGACCGATTCTGTTCATAAAGCTTTTCGTGGGGCTAACCAGGGCGTAATTAAAGACATAATGAGCGATCGAAGCGGAACCGTAAAATCTGCACTCGCCACATCTCAAGACAAGGTATTACGCGCCTTTGGTAAATCCGATGCGTCAGAAGGATATAAGTCATTCGTTAATGGCGGCGGTTTGTCGAGCTATGCAGATGGCAAACAAGATGAGTTCTCGTCGGGCCTTGATGACAAGGCGCTGAAAGCTATTTATGAGGCGAGCGCAGTAACGGATGCCAGCGGTAAAGTAACGCATAATCCGGGTCTAAGCCTCGAGCGACTTCTAAAAATTGCTGCAGATGGCCCTAAGGACAAGGATTCGTCAGCTATGATGGCAGAAATGATTCAGAAAAAAATGGAAGGTATGAGTGCGGATGAAAAATCAAATGCATACGAGGAAATAAACCTAAAATCACTTATTTCTATGTCTGATAACGTAATTAGGAGTCTCGACTCAACATCGGTGAACGCAATTACCGAACAGCTCAATAGTCCAGAAAGTGCCAAAATATTTGCAGGGATTACTGATTCAACGCTTAAAGCAATGAATTTTCATAGGCAGCCAAGTGATCAAATCGTGCGTCCTACCGGTAGTAGTAAAGGTAACGGTAATGGAAACGGCAGCGGTAACAGTAATAGCAACGGCGGCAGCAGCGGTAACAGTAATAGTAGCGGCGGCAGCAACGGTGGTAGCAACGGCGGCGGCAACGGTAACAGTAATAGCAACGGCGGCGGCAACGGTAATGGCAACGGTAATAGCAACGGCGGCGGCAACAGTGGTAGTGGCGGTACTCCGTAGCGCCCACCCACCAAAAAAATACCAACAAACAAGTTGGTATTTTTTTAAGTTCTCGAACGTTTATTTAGTCTTAGCTTCAATGACGTGCTCAAACAAACAAGTCACAGTCAATGGGCCGACACCACCAACGCGTGGAGTGAGCGCGGTCAAATCGTTGCGATCGCGCACTTCTTTGGCGACATCGCCGACTAGGACACCACCTTCGGAGGCGGTTCCCGCATCTACTACGATTGCACCAGGTGCAACCATTTCGTTTTTGATTAGGTGAGGAATGCCGGTCGCGGAAACAATGAGTGAATAATTGCGAAGCGCAGATAAATCGTCGCCACGGTGAAAAACCGTTACGTCAAAACCGGAGTTTTTCCACATCTTGAGTAGTGGTGCGCCCACTAGTTTACCTTTACCGACAATTGCAATTTTTTGCGCTGTCATATCTACACCGTATCCGGCTAAGAGCCAATTAATTGCGGTGGCGGTCGCGGAATCAAACGCTCCATTAATGGTTAGGCCATCAACGTCTTTTTCTGGCGCGATTAAGCTGGTAATTTCATCTGTTTTTTCTCGATCAAGCAAAGGTAATTGCACGATAATGCCGGAAACTTCCGGATTAGCATTCGCTTTGGTAATCACTTTGTGTAGTTCGTCATTTCCGCTTGCAAAAGCATCGATGACCTTAACGCCAATATCTTCACCATACTGCATTTTTAGATTCACATATTTCATAATGACCGGATTATCACTATCGCGCACAATCACCAATTGTGGCTTGTCACGCAACTCGCGCACCACGTGGAATTGACGCTCTTTAATATAATCCGCCAGCTCGCGGCCGTCCAAAATTTTCATCACATAATCTCCACTGGCTCTTGCTCGATGCGAAAACCAAATTTGTCGTAAATTGTCGTTGCGATTTCGTTGCGTGCCGCCACGAGGTCAGCATAGCTGCGGGCCGATTCATTAATCAAAACCAATGATGCTTTTGGATTAATTCTAAAACCGTGAATTAACTTGCCAGATAGGCCAGCTTGTTCGATAAGCCAACCGGTATTAATTTTATTGCCATCGGCGCCAACATGCACCTTGATACCTTGTGATTGGCATTCGTCGATTTCGTCGGTTGGAATATAAACATTCTTAAAGAAGCTGCCGGCGCTCGGAATAAACATCGGGTCTGGCAATTTCTCGGCACGAATTTCGGACACCATTCGGCGAATTGATGCCGGTGAGAAATCGCTCTCGTTATTTTCTTGAATATAGGCTTCGAGGGAATTATAAAACGGACGTTGCATCTGACCTTTGCGTAACCTGAGTGTTAAACCAATCACGAAATAACGACCAAACTCGGTTGTATTTAGGATGCTGCTACGATATTTAAAATTTAGCTGTTCGGCTGGCAAAACTTTATATTGCCAATCTTTAAGGTCAAACACTTCGACGTTCTTGAGCACCTGCGAAATGTCTTGTCCGTAGGCGCCGATATTCTGCACTGGTGCAGCACCGGCAGTGCCAGGAATTTTACTTAGCGCTTCAATGCCAGTTAAACCATTGCGGCAAGCATAATCTACAACCTTATCCCAAACTTCTCCACCCATGGTGCGAAGTTCGTAATACTCTGGATTATCCTCTGCAACCTTAATTTCCATACCAAGAATTTTATTGCGAATAATTGCGCCCGAAAAACCTTCGTCGCGACCAATCGAATTTGCTCCGCCACCAAGCACAAAAACCCTCAATTTGTTATCATGAGCAAACTTGTATGCCTGACTAACCTCTTCTGGGCGCTCGACATCAATTACGCAGCGAGCAGGACCACCAAGGCGCATTGTGGTTAGGCTTGAAATGGGAACATTTTCATAAAATTTCATGTCTTAATTATATCACTTTTATCATGCTTACGCTTTAAAAGGGCGTGGTGGGTTGATTTTATTGCAAATCGTGCTAATAATCTGCGCGAGTCATTGTGGTTTCTAGGGCCTCAGTGGCACAGCTATCAGTTTCGCCTTGGCCGAAGCGAACTTGTGATATAATAATATTAATCTTAAAAAAGGTAATACTATGGCAAAAAAATCCGAAGTGGTGGCAGAAAAAACTGACAATGGCAAAAATGAAGCCTTAAAACTCGCTATCGCCCAAATTACGAAACAATTCGGCGATGGTTCAATTATGAAACTTGGCGAAACGCCAAAAATGGACGTTGAACTTCTCTCGTCCGGTTCACTTTCTCTCGATCTTGCACTTGGTGGCGGCTATCCAAAAGGTCGCATTATCGAAATCTACGGCCCAGAATCCTCCGGTAAAACTACCCTTACCCTTCACGCAATCGCCGAAATTCAAAAACAAGGTGGTCAAGCCGCTTTCATTGATGCGGAGCATGCACTCGACCCAGCTTACGCCAAGCGCATCGGCGTCGATACTGCCAATTTGCTCATCTCTCAGCCAGACAACGGCGAGCAAGCTCTCGAAATCTGCGAAACTCTCGTTCGTTCTAATGCAGTTGACCTCATCGTAGTCGACTCTGTTGCAGCTCTCGTTCCACAGGCTGAAATCGATGGTGATATGGGCGAAGCCCAAATGGGCCTTCAGGCTCGTTTAATGTCGCAAGCTATGCGTAAACTTACCGGTATCATTAGTAAGTCCAAAGCTACCGTTATCTTCATTAACCAAATTCGCATGAAAATTGGTGTGATGTTTGGCAACCCAGAAACTACTACTGGTGGTAACGCTCTCAAGTTCTATGCTTCTGTTCGTGTTGATATTCGCCGCATCGGCCAAATTAAGGAGGGTGAAAATATTACCGGCAACCGCACAAAGGTCAAAGTTGTCAAAAACAAAATTGCCGCCCCATTCCGCACGGCCGAATTCGACATCATGTATAACGAGGGTATTTCAAAGACTGGTGATGTGCTTGATCTTGCCGTGCAATATGGCATTATCGACAAGGCTGGTGCCTTCCTTAAATATAATGGCGAAACAATTGGTCAAGGTCGCGAAGCTGTAAAGAAAATCTTCAAAGAAAAACCAGAATTTATGGCCGAAATCGAAGCCAAAGTACGCGAAAAAGCTAAAGAAGTTGAGGAATAAATATGGAGCACCCCGGCGAAGTATGGCAAGAATTCGATGGTAATGGCGAACGCCTCGGCGGATTAGTCCCGGAGGAATGCTATAAAACTGGTTATATTGCGACCGGTGGTGCTGCTATTGTTCTATACCGTTTTATTGGTGAAAAAATCCAATTCCTTTTCCAACATCGTTCTGATAAATTATTTATGAATCCAGGCAAATGGGATGTTTCTGCTGGTGGCCACATTAACCTTGACGAAACACTTATCGAGGCCGTCACGCGTGAGACGTATGAAGAAATTGGCGCAACTATTGAAAAGGATAAACTCGAATTTGCCTATTTTGCCGCCAGTAGCCCCAGCGGCAAAAACCTTATCGCGCTCTATTTTTATGACTGGACTGATCGCGCCGATGATTTCTCCTTTAACGATAACGAAGTTGCCGAAGTAGCTTGGATTGATGCTGATAAACTCGAAGAATTCTGGCCAAAGTTCAAGCCTCAAATTCGCGAAGATCTTTATTTTAAAGTTGCACTTCAAGAATGGACTTCCAGAATTAACGTAAAATATGGAAATCATTAATCTCAAATCTGCATCGCCGCGCGATGAAACGGCTTCGTGTCGTAAAATTACCGATATTAAGCAAGCCGTTCGTGACGAAAACCGCGTGAATGTTTTTGTTGATAACGAATATTGTTTTTCGCTTGATATTGCCCAACTCATTGATTTTAAATTAAAAATTGGTAGCGAATTAAGTGAGGATGATATTGAAAAATATCACAAAGCATCAGAATTCGGTAAGTTATACCAGCGCACACTTGAATGGGTTTTAATGCGTCCGCGCTCCGTTCGTGAGACGCGTGACCATCTTTTTCAAAAGGCACACCAACGTGAGCTTAAATCAAAAATTGCCAGTGAGTCTAAGCCAAAAATGAAACCATATTTGGTCGACAATCTCATGCTCGAGCAAGTATTGAGCCGCCTCATCGAAAAACACTACATCGACGATCAAAAATTCGCCGAATATTATGTAGAAAATCGCTTTGTAAATAAGGGAATTTCCACTAAACGCATGCGCATGGAACTAACTAAGAAGGGTATCGATTCCTCGATTATTGATGCTGTCCTGAATACCACCGCGCGCAACGAAGCAGACGAAATCAAAAAAATTATTACTAAAAAAATCAATCGCTATGATGAACAAAAGCTAACTAGTTATCTTCTTCGCCAGGGGTTTGACTATGAGCTTGTGCGTAATCTGGTTCGGGATGCTTTCGGAACGGATTAACAAAATTTGGCACAAAATCTTCGTTGGAAGCACGTTCGACAATGGTTTTTTCGTCGTCCTTTACACGGATTAAAGTGTCTGTCACTTCAATGATTTCCGCACGCGGCACAACCAGTTCTGGATCAAGGAACGACTTAAAAGTTGGGCGTTGCACAATCAATTGCATAATCGAAAAATCATCGTTCGAACAAGTATAACTAAGCACTTTGCCTAGTTTGGCGCCATTTTTGGTGATAACTTTTAGACCTTCTAATTTAAAGTTTAAATCAAGCGCTTTTTTAATATTAATAACATCGTCGGGCGCTACTAATTCATCCTCGGAGTCAATCACAAAACCATATTTGGAAGACTCACGAATGCTTCGTGCGTCGAGAATGTTTTCGGCTTTGTTTTTGACCAATGGTCCACGTGTTTTAAAGGCGATAATCTTCAAAGAATCTGGATCGATGATTGGATCGCATGCCAATGCAATTGGCCCAGATGCTTGCAAGCTTAGAATTGGCGTATTAACAAGGCTAGAACTATTCACTAACATACTTAAATTATAGCACAACCTTATTACATTTTTCTTTAACCTTGCGCCAGATTCTTTTTGAGCTAGCAAGCATAGAAAAATATTTTGGCAAAATGCAACAAAAATGTTATAGTATATAATATGAATTCAGAAAAAATCCGCAATTTTTGTATTATTGCTCACATCGACCATGGTAAATCCACGCTCGCCGACCGCATGATGGAATTGACCGGCACCGTTGAAAAACGCGATATGAAGGCGCAATTGCTCGATTCGATGGAATTGGAACGCGAAAAAGGCATTACGATTAAACTCGCGCCAGTTACCATGCACTGGAAGGGCTACACGCTCAATCTAATTGATACTCCGGGCCACGTTGATTTTTCGTACGAAGTTTCGCGCAGTTTGCAGGCGGTTGAAACGGCTATTCTTGTCGTAGATGCTACACAGGGGATTCAGGCGCAAACCTTGGCCAATGTATATTTGGCGCTTGAACAAGATTTGCTAATCATTCCAGTTATCAATAAAATCGACTTGCCGGCTGCCGATGTCGAAAAAGTTTCAGCCGAAATCGTTAACCTGCTTGGCTGCAAAAAAGAGGAAATTATTGGTGTGTCCGCTAAGACTGGATTGAATGTTGAACAAGTTCTGGATCGTATTGTCGAAATTGCTCCAGCTCCGCGTAAATAATATATAATAAAACTATGAATTTCTTTTCTATTCTTTCGTCTTTTATCCTTGATTCAATTGGCTTTGCCGGTGGTGGCGGTAGTGGCAGTGGCGGCGGTGGCGGCGGCCGCAGCAGTAGTCATCATGGTGGCAGCTCATCTGGCAACAGTACTGTTGATGCGATTTTCACGGTTATTTTCTTTATCGTGATGATAATTTGTATAGTTGCTTCAAGAAAACAAACCGCAAAGCGCGAAAAACTATTAGCTGAACAACGCGCTAAATATACAGCAGAAGATCGCCGCATCTTGGAAAAAGCGAGACACATCTTTATCGAATATCAAAAAGATTGGTCAAATTTTGATGCCGAAAAAATGCGCGCCTACATGACCGACGGTTATTATCGCCACGCGCTCTTAATGCTCAGTGCAATTGGTTCGATGCATCGTCAAAATATCGTCTCCGATCTTTCCGTAAAAGAAGTTGATTTTGTCGACCCTGGTCATCCTGGCAAAAAGACGCGTACAATCAAATTTATCTTTAGTGGTCGCGACGCGCTTTATGATTTGCGCAAGCAAAAATATCACATCAACACCTTCGTTTCGTGTGCGACGGAAACTTGGCAATTTGAAGTTGTGGATGGTGAATTGTTGCTCGATAAAATTATTCAACCAACCATCTCAACCAACCATCTCATCGGGGAGCTTTATCAATTCGCCGAGGGGCATAACCTGTGTTATAGTCCAGACTGGGGAAGATACGCAATGCCGGAAGGTGGCATGTTGTTTGATGGTGTCAGATTTAATGTCGCAGATATCAACAACCACATCCTCGGCAAATGGAATGACGTTTTGGTTCAGCTTTACACCTACAGTAAAATTCCTGGCACGCCAAAATCATATCAGTTGGTTGGTCAACTTACCGTGCCAAAAACCTATTCGGGAATTATTGTGTGCAATCGCAAATATGGTAAAAAACTTAAAATTCCAAAAGGTTACGAACGCTACGAACTTGAATGGGAAGAGTTTAATCGCCATTTTGAGCTCTATGCTACCGATCCAGACAAAATCACCTCGTTCGAGCTTTTGAACCCAAAGTTTATGACTCATCTCTATGACCATGGCATCGAATGTAGTCTCGAAGTTATCGAGGATCGCATTTATATCTTTACTAATGCTGGCATTGGGTCCGAAAACTACTCTCATATGCTTGATATCCTTACTGAGGCGTATCAAGAATTGAAAATGTAGATTTTTATGATATAGTATAAAAATATGGAACCAACAAAAGCCCTCATCTTTGATTCATACTTCGATGACTATCGAGGGGTGGTTTTGTATGTTCGCATCTTTAATGGCAGTATTCCGAAAAACGCCGAAATTCACATGATGGCTAACCATAATAATGGTCTTGCGCTCGAAGTGGGCACTTTGACTCCAAAAATGTCACCAAAAGATGCGCTAACTGAGGGTGAAATTGGCTATATTGTTACCAATTTGAAGACTACGCGCGAGGCAAAAGTTGGTGACACTGTAACTCTTACTAAAAACCCAGCCACCGACCCACTTCCAGGTTATAAAAACGTGTTGCCTTTTGTCTATGCTGGTTTTTTCCCGATTTCCAACGATCAATACAAGGAACTCAAAGAGGCGATTGAAAAGCTGGCACTTTCGGATTCTGCGCTGCGTTTTGAGCCGGAAAATTCGCCAGTGCTTGGCTTTGGCCTACGCATTGGATTTCTCGGGCTTTTGCACATGGATATTATCAAGGAGCGTTTGGAGCGCGAATTTAACCTCGACCTCATCGTTACGAATCCTTCCACGAACTATCACGTTGTCATGAATAATGGCGAAGAAATCGAAATTAAATCAGCCGCCGATTTGCCAGATATTTCTGAGGTCAAGGAAATTAAAGAACCATGGGTCAAAGGCGAAATTATCTTACCATCAAACATGATTGGTAATGTTCTGAGTCTGATTAATGAAAAGCGTGGCCATCAAACCAATCTTAGCTACATTGAGGATCGCGCCGTAATTGATTTTGAGGCGCCGATGGCCAACCTTTTGACCGATTTTTATGACCAACTCAAATCCGCAACGTCTGGCTACGCATCGTTTAACTACGAATTGAACGGATACCGCGCCGAAGATCTTGTTCGTGTTGATTTTCTTGTTGCTGGCAATAAAATGGATGCTCTTTCGGTTATGTGTCACCGTACCGAGGCTGACGCCATTGGCCGTGATGTGACCAAAAAATTAAAAGAGGTGATTCCGCGTCAAAACTTTGAGGTTGCCTTGCAGGCAGCCATTGGTGCCCGTATCCTCGCGCGCGAGACGATCGGTGCTTATCGCAAAGATGTGACAGTTAAAATTCATACCGGCGACCGCGATCGTAAGGCTAAACTTCTTGAAAAACAACGCCGTGGCAAAGCTCGCATGAAACGTTTTGGTAAAATCGACATTCCGTCTGAAGCCTTTACAGTTATGTTGAAGCGAAACTAATTTTTGCTATAATAAAAACATGAAGAAAAAAATCATCGTTGGCATCCTTGTTGCACTGGCTTGTTTGCCGGTCGTAAATACTTTTGCCTTGTCTGATGCACAAAAAGCCACCCTTGCTGGCGAAGCGAAGACCATCAATGAATCTCTTCACCTAGTTCAATATTCCGATCTCAAGGTGCGCGATCATCTCGGTGGCTATTATGAAAACATTCTTAATGCTTACATGATTCCACTCAATAGTCGTCTTGTTGCGAATAGCATTTCTAATCCTGCACTCATCGATAATCAGGCCAATTTTAAAACCGCGAAAGAAAAATTTTCGGATGATTTCGTGGTCTATGAAAAAAAGCTTGATACGCTACTTGATGTAGATATCGCCAAACATCCCGAAGATTTTTACGCGCAGCTCGTCGAGCTTCGCGCTAGCCGCGAAAAAGTACGCCAAGATATTGAGCAGCTCCATAAATTAATCGACGAACACCGTTACCTCGTCAATACCTTGAAGGAGAGTCTATGACGAAGGGTAACCGCAATATCATTTTGCTTGGCCTCGGTGCCGTTTTAATTACGGCCACCACGACGGCTATTAGCATGGCGATTTATTACAACTCTGGCGATATTTATCTCGATCGCTCACGCCCTGGCTTCCTTCCGGATGATGATGAGCTTGAACAAAAAGAGGGTACAGTCAAAGACAAATATTCATTCTCCAAAACCGGCACAATTACCGAGGATGTTATTGAAGAATATATTGAGAATTTGAATACTCAGGTCGAGAAAATCGACAATATCGCCGATCCGTACAGTCCGGATGATCTTGCCGATAAAATCTTTGGTTTGTAATTATTCTGGGTGGGTGATTTTACAAAAAAATGAGCCACGCTTGTGGTTCATTTTTTAATACTCTGCGACTTTTGTTGCTGGATTTTACGCGAGATTTTTGCGTGCCCACTCGTCGGTTTCGCCGGTCAAAATCATCAAAATCAAGTAGCCGTTGTCGCGATATTCGCGCAATTTTGCGGCGAGCTCGTCGTTTAAATTGGCCGGTTCAGCAATTTTAGGGTTAGCGATTTCTTGAATAAGAACTTCTGGGGTCAAAATTTCAAATTCTGGTCTCTCGCGCGTCAAGAAAGTTGGCAACCAGAATAATTTATGCGCTTTCAAAAAGGTATTTTTGTATTCATGGCGCACTTTGCGCTGGCGCATATTTTGGAGTGGCTGATAAGCAACCACGACGCCCTTCAAGCCAAGACGTTCAGCCTCTTCGCAGGCAATATCAATAACGGTTTCAACTTCTTCCGGATGGTGTGCGTAATCCGAATAAACATTCTTCGCAACTTTTTCAAAGCGGCGACCCACGCCAGGGAATTGGTTAATCGTTTCGATAATTTTTTCTTCTGGGATTTCTGGTGCAATTTCTTTAAATGCCAAGAAAGCGAGCGTTGCGTCGAGGCGACGCGCTTCGCCAACCAGGGTAATTCGAGAATCAATTGGTACATTTTCGATAACTTTTTCGGATTGTGCGCGGAATTGGTCGAAAGCTGCATGGTAATCTTCGCGCGTCGGATAAATGTCGGCATGGTCATAAGTTTCGGACGGAATCAGGGAAATGTAAGGGTGAAAATGCAAGAAATTACGATCAAATTCATCAGCTTCATAGATGAAATATTCATCGCCTTTTTCATAAGAGCCGGCCGGCGCGAAACTCAAAGTCGAACCGACAATATGTGCGGCCTTAACATTCAATTTTTGGGCTAGAAACACGAGTAATGCCGTAGTCGTAGTCTTGCCATGCGTTCCGGCAACCGCAATCATTTTTAGATTAGCTTGCTTGATAATTTCCGCAATTAATTCGTCGCGTTTTGAAATTTTAATGCCAAGTTCCTGTGCAGCAATCAGTTCGGGGTTGTCAGCCTTAATCGCTGATGAGTGGACATACCAATCAACGTCGCCGAGCGATTTGATAAATTCCCCGTCTTGCGCGCCAATTTTAACCTTAATTCCGCGTTTTTCGAGCTCCGGCATTACGTCGCCGTCGGCCGCGAGGTCTGAGCCAACCACTTCAAAACCAGCATCGCTCGCCATCAAAGCGAGTGGCCCCATGCCTTTACCAGATATTCCAGAGATATAGATTTTCATGATATAATTTTAGCATGAAAATAACCTCTGAAGCAGAAATGATTGAATTTGGCCGCCAGTTTGCCACACGCCTTAACGCTGATGCGTCCGTCGCGCACGTTATTGAACTTGTTGGTGATGTTGGCGCCGGAAAAACCACCTTTGTGCGTGGTCTTGCTGAGGGGTTAGGCGTAAAAGAAGCTATCACGAGCCCAAGTTTCACCATTTCTAAAGAATATGCATTCCCCGGTGGCGTGCTCATCCATTATGATTTTTACCGCTTGCAGGATCCAGGCCTCATGATTGGTGACCTTGAAGAAGCAATTATGGACCCGTCCGCCGTCGTCGTGGTTGAATGGGCTGACTCGGTTGCTGGAGTTTTGCCAGAAAATCGCATTAGAATTGAAATTAAATATCTTGAAGATGGGGGGAGGGAAATTAATCTATGAAAATGTATCTCGACACATCGTCACCTGTCACGATTTTAAGGCTGGACGACCACGAATATCAATGGGAATCCGGCCGCGACTTGGCTGAAAAATTGCATGAATTTTTGCACGATAAATTAGCCGAAAATGGTGCCATCTGGCAAGACCTCACCGAAATCACCTTTATGTCTGGCCCTGGCTCATTTACCGGGCTTCGCATTGGTGCTGCCGTTGTTAACTCGCTCGCTTCCGAACTCCATATTCCACTCTATAATCACAAGGGCGAAAAGGTTCAGATTATTTTGCCAGACTATGGACGCGGCGCAAATATTACGGCGCCTAAAAAATAGAGTTTTATATTGATTCGTTCCTATTTTTTGCATAAATCGTGTTGATTTTAGCATTCAGTATGTGCAGCGCGCACATACTGAATGTGTTACTGGACCTCAAAAATACTCTGAAAACGTGGCACCGAATTGCCTGCTCGTCGCGCAATAATTCTCACTACTCGGTCATTATGTGGCATCTCGTAGGCTAAATATTGAATCATAATATAACCGTCGCCAAATTTCTCCAGCTGCCCGCGCACCTCAACTGGCTCCGGGCATTTTTTGATAATTTCCGGAATCAAAGGCAAATAACTCAGACGATGGCGCATATCTTTTATGGGTCGTCTATCCTTGCCGCGCCTAATCAAATGGCGAAAGCCCTCACAATTAAAAATCATCATTTCTTCCGGAATTTTCTTGCGCACGTCATTATAAACAAAACGATATTTTGCCTTGAGCGCTCGCTTGATTAAACCTTCCGATAGCTTCATGCCGTCATTATAACAGAAATAAGCCTAGGCGGAATAAAAATAAGCTAGAGGGGGATGGGGAAATTTTTGGAAATTCAGCGTCAAACCTTCCCTCAAGAGGCTGAAAACTAAAAAAATTAGCTGATAAAATCAACTAACTCAGCCCACTATTACCCTAAGGGCGGCGAAATCTTATTCGCATCGTAACGCAATTCGCACAAAAAATGGCCATCAAGGGCCTATCTTCTAATTATAGCACAAAATTCGATTTTTGTAAAGGTACCACGGAAAGAGCCCAAAATCACCCCTGTAAAATGATAAGCGCAAGCGAAATAAAAATAAGCGTAACAATAATAGGGCAAAAAAATGAAAACTACAAACAAAAAACCTCCAAAACATTTTTTTGCGTTGGGGGTTGATTTGTTGCAAATGGTATGCTAATACTCAGCTCGGGTTGGCGCAACTTACATCTCTTACTCTTAAAAAGCAAATCTTCATCGCGAGTGGGATTTGCTCTCGGTAATCCTAGATAACCAATTAGTCATAACTCCTCGTAGATTCTTGGTCAGTAAATAAGGTACAAGAACTCTAGTTAGACTACAGCACATCTATTAATAAATGAGCGGGTGAGTTTCTAGGGCTCACCCAGGTGCGGTTATAGTGTAGATCCAGCTCGAATTGTAAGCTATTCCATGTGCTATAATAAGATTATTATAACAAAAGGAGGCAAACTATGGCAGAAGAAAAAACCACTCAACAACAAGGAAAGAAAGGTAAAGGAAAGCTCATCGGCATCATTGCGGGGGCAGTAGTTGTCATTGCTGCAATCGTCGTTACCTTGATTTTGGTTCTTGGCAACAAAAATCCTCTAATTGGTAAATGGCTATATGAAGACGGTGGCTGGTTCTATGAATTTACAGATGATACCAACGGCACTTATGGATATGAAGGATTTGGTGAGGGGAACAAATTCACCTATAAGACGGAAGACGGTAAACTCAAACTTTTGTACAATGGCGCAACGCAAGATTTTGAGCATAAGTATCGCCTCGATGGTAACAATCTATATGTAGAAGACAGCTTTGGTGAAGAAGTTCACTATGTTAAGCAATAGTGGTAATAGAGAAAATATATGAAAGCCAAAACGAATTTCGTCTGTCAGCAATGTGGCGCAACCTATGCAAAATGGGTTGGCCAGTGCTCCAATTGTCAGGCTTGGAATTCGTTGGTTGAACAAATTGCCGAAACTGAATCCGACAAAAAATCAGCACTCGAAAAGGGTAAGATGTCGGGCAAGAAACTTGTATATGAAAATATTAAGTCAATTGCGCCATCCGATTCAAAGGAACGACTCAGGACAGAATTCAAAGATCTAAATACTGTCCTGGGTGGGGGGATTTTGGCTGGCTCAGTCAACCTTTTGGCTGGCCAGCCGGGCATTGGTAAGTCAACGTTACTAATGCAGATTTGTGCCGAAGTCGCAAAAACTAAAAAGGTTTTATATATTTCCGGCGAGGAATCAGCCGGCCAGGTTAAGCTTCGCGCCGAGCGCCTTGGCGCGGATGCTGACAATTTGAATTTCGCCAGTAGTACGTCCGGAAATGATATTGCAAAGACGATTGAATCGGCCGAGTTCGACCTGGTAATTGTTGACTCGATTCAAACCTTAGCCATGGATGAAATTTCCTCGGCGCCAGGGACCGTTTCGCAGGTTACAAACTGTGGCAATCTAATCATCCGTGCCGCGAAGGCGACCGATACGGCCGTAGTTATAGTTGGTCACGTTACAAAAGATGGAACTTTAGCTGGACCAAAAACTTTGGAGCACCTAGTGGACGTCGTCCTGAATTTTGAAGGTGATCGCTATGGTGGATTTAAGACGGTTCGCGCAGTCAAAAATCGTTTTGGCGGGACAAACGAAGTCGCAATTTTTGAAATGAACGAAAAAGGCTTGAAGGAGGTCCAGAATCCTTCTGCCGCCCTCCTCGCAGAGCGCCAAAATACCGATGGTTCAATTATTTTAGCCACCATGGAGGGGAATCGCCCGATTCTCGTTGAGATTCAAGCGCTAGCTACGTCGACGAGTTTTGGTTATCCAAAGCGCACGGCTTCTGGTTTCGATCTCAACCGTCTAAATCTCTTGATTGCCGTCATTGAACGTCGCACTAAATTGAAATTAAACGATAAAGACATTTTTATCAACGTCGTTGGCGGCATGAAATTAAATGATTCAGCTGCCGATCTTGCAATCTGCCTTGCTATTGCCTCTGCCGTGGCTGGTCGTAAACTCGATGATAATTATGTAGTCTTTGGTGAAGTTGGCCTAGGTGGTGAAATTCGTTCTGCTTTTCGTGCCGATCAACGCATTGCCGAGGCAAAAAAACTCGGTTTTGAACATGCGATTGCGCCAGCGGCCACGAAGGATAAATTTGTCATCCCGGTTAAAGATTTACGTGAAACATTAATTAAATACGTCAAATGAAAATTTTAGGAATCGACCCGGGTATTGGAATTTGTGGTTTTGGTCTTATTGAGGACTCAAAGCCAATCGATTTTGGCGTCGTTACGACGGTTATCGGTGCTCCGCTGCCAGCCCGCCTAAAAGAACTCTACGAAGGTTTGGGTGAGATTTTTGATGAGCTAAAACCAGACGTAGTCTCGGTTGAAAAACTTTTCTTCAGCAAAAACGTTACGACTGGTATCTCGGTGGCCGAAGCGCGCGGGCTCGTGCTTCTTGTTGCCGAACAGCATAATATTCCGGTTTTTGAATATACGCCAAACGAAATCAAAAAAACTCTCACCGGCTATGGCTCGGCAAAAAAAGGCCAAGTCCAGGATATGGTTAAGCTCCATTTGGGGTTAGAAGAGCGTCCGCGCCCAGATGATGCGGCTGATGCCTTGGCGGCAGCTATCACGCACTCTTTAATGCAAAGAATCTCCCCGCCAATTAAATAAAAAGTCCCCACCAACTAAATTATTCATATATTTCTACATCCAACGATTATGTTAACCTATATTCTAAGCTACAGGTTCGTTGCGTAGCTAAATAGTCGTAAAATATGTTATAATATACGCATGAAACTATCCGAAGAACTTATTTATCGTGGCTTTAAGGCCGAAACAACAATTAAAAACCCAGAAGATCTTGATACTCGTGCCTCGAAAAAGTTCTATTGGGGCACCGACCCTTCCGCTGATTCCTTGACGATTGGCAATCTTGCCTCAATGATGATGTGCGCTTGTTTTGTTCGTCATGGCTACGAACCATACCTTCTTGTTGGCGGTGCAACCGGCCAAATCGGCGATCCAAAGGATAACGGTGAGCGCGACCTTAAAACGCTCGACGAAGTTGAACATAACAAAGCTTGCATTAAGGCTCAAATTGAGCGCGTAATTAAGGCCGATAACGTTACAATGGTTGATAACTACGACTGGTTCAAAGATATGAACTATCTTTCGTTCTTGCGCGAAGTTGGTAAGGCCTTCTCGATGACCCAATTGCTCGATCGTCAATTTGTTCAAAATCGCATTGGCGAAGGTGGCTCTGGTATTTCTTATGCAGAATTTTCTTATACTTTGATTCAGGGTTATGATTTCTTGCATCTCTATCGCAAATATGGTGTTTCGATGCAGCTCTGTGGCGCCGATCAATATGGAAACTGTACCTCTGGTATTCATCTCATTAAGCGTCTCGAAAATGCCGATGCTGATGTCTGGTCAACTCCGCTCGTAATTGATCCAGTTACCGGTCGCAAATTCGGCAAATCCGAGGGTAATGCTGTTTGGCTAGCCAGCAAAGACAATGGCTCTGGCAATTACACTTCAATCTTCGACTTCTACCAATTCTGGCTCAATCAACCAGATGATGCGGTTGAATATCTCATCAAAATCTATACTATTCTTGAAAAAGACGAAATTGAGTCGATTCTTGCCGAGCATAAGGCTCATCCAGAGCTCCGTATTGCTCAAAAAGCCCTTGCCAAAGGCGCAACCGAAGTTGTTCATGGTAAAGAAAATGCTGCCGCGATTATTAATTTGTCTGACCTACTCTTCAATCGTGATACGAATTTTGCCGAATTCTCGGAAGATGAAATTCTTGAGTTTGCCAACTATTTGCCACTTGTAAATAAAGGCACGAATTTGGTCGACGCCCTTGTTTCAACTGGCCTCGCCGAATCAAAGAAGAAAGCCCGCGAATTCATTGCTCAGGGTGCTATCTCAATTAATGATGAAAAAGTCAAAGAAGAAATTGATTTAAATCAAACTGCAATCGTCAAAAAAGGCAAAAATAAATTCTTAATCGTTAAATAAGTTTTTGTTTATCAAAAAACGGCCACTAAATAGGCAACCTGCGAAAGCAAAAAAATACGACCTCGATGAGGCCGTATTTTGATAGCTTAATTAGCGAACTTCAACGCGAACGCGTGGAAGGCTTTTGCCAGAGAAGTGTGACTTCTTGGTCTTAACGAAAGTAACAACACCATCCTTGGCTGCATGGATCGTAAAGTTACGAGACATGTAGGTGCCAGGACCAGCAATTTTGGTTGAACCAGTTTGGCGAACGATGACTTCACCGTTCTTAACTTTTTGGCCACCAAAGCGCTTGACGCCAAGGCGCTGGCCAGCATTGTTATGGACGTTTTTGGCGGTACCGCCAGCTTTTACGTGTGACATTTATTTCTTCCTTAATATTATTATATCTCTCGCAACGACTTGACCTTCTCTACGATAAAGAAGCCCCCGA
>JAZUJS010000074.1:0-5660 GCA_045642865.1 Candidatus Nanosyncoccus sp. | reverse complement strand
GTTGCTGGTGGCGATGCTGCTGCTGCCGATGAAGGCAAATCTGAATTTGATGTCGTCTTGAAAGACGCTGGCGCACAAAAGATCGCCGTCATCAAAGCTGTTAAGGAAGCAACCGGACTTGGTCTTGGCGAAGCTAAGGCTATCGTTGATGGTGCGCCTGCAACCGTTAAAGAAAAAGTCGCTAAAGCTGATGCCGAAGCTATGAAGAAAGCTCTCGAAGACGCTGGCGCAACCGTCGAACTCGCTTAATCGAATTCAAAATCTAAGGTTAGCTAATTGTGCAAAAACTCCCCAAAAGGGAGTTTTTTGTTGCATAATTAAATAAACATAGAAGGTGTCATACAAAACCACAGAGAAGCCAGAATAAAGAATTTGTTCATACTTGACCAAACAATAAAAGAAACCATCCAATCTGAAGAAAAAGACAGAACATGTAATTTTTACAACACTTTTGTCACTACCGCTGTAAATGCGGTGGAAAACTAAAAAGAAAAATTCTTGACATTGATTCGAAATGGATATAATATAATATCAATACTATATATATTTAGACAGGATGCGAGGTATGTCTGAGTTACCAGAAAAACAAATAAAACGTTTGCGCAGTCTCATTAGTGAAGCAGAGACTAATTTGGCTGCCGCCAAAGAATTACTAAACTCCGTGCTTGGCGACGGTGAAACTATTTCTGCACCAATCGATACTGTTATTTCTACCCCAGAAGGAAAAGTAATCGAAGGCATTTTTGATGGCCAAATTATGATTGGTCCAGATGGCAAGAACTATCCAGTTCCAGCCAACTATGCTTCAAAGTCGAAGCTCGTCGAAGGTGATATTATGAAACTTACAATTGCCGACGATGGCCGCTTCCTTTACAAGCAAATCGGTCCAGTCGAACGCAAAACCGTTATTGGAACCCTCACTCATCATGATGATAAATACTTCGTTGAAGTATCGGGTAAAGAATATGAAGTTCTCTACGCGTCCGTAACTTACTTCCATCTCCAAGAGGGAAGCCAAGTTTCAGTAATTATCCCAGCTGACCCTGAAAAAGCCAGACTCGCAAACTGGGCAGCCGTCGAAGCAGCATTGTAAAACAAGAGAGCCTAGGTCAAACCTAGGCTTTTTCGTGCTATAATAAAAACAAATGGGAAAAGCTCTATATCGAAAATATCGTCCAAAATGTCTCTCCGAAGTTATTGGTGAGCCACAGGTAACCGAAAATCTCGAAAAAGCCATCGCGGCTGGCAAAATTTCCCACGCCTATCTTTTTATTGGCCCACGTGGCTGCGGTAAAACATCCGTTGCGCGCATTTTTGCGCATGCCATCAATAATTTTAATTATGAGCTCGAAGATGACTACACTGATATCATCGAAATTGATGGTGCATCCAACCGCGGCATCGACAATATTCGCGAACTACGCGAAAAAGTAGCCATCGCTCCGTCCAAAGGAAAATTCAAAGTTTACATCATTGACGAAGTTCACATGCTTACTAAAGAAGCCTTTAATGCCTTACTTAAAACCCTAGAAGAACCACCAAAACACGCAATCTTTATCATGGCCACAACCGATGCCATCAAGGTTCCAATTACTATTACTTCACGCGCTCAAGTGTTCACCTTCAAACTCGCAGATGAAACTACTATGTTTGATCACCTCACGAATATCTGCAAAAAAGAAGGTATCAAAATCTCCGACGAAGCACTCAAGCTAATCACCAAGCGAGGCGGCGGCTCATTCCGCGATTCGCTTTCTTTACTCGACCAAATCTCCGCACTATCCGAAAAACAAATCGAAAAAGAACAGATTATTGAAATTTTCGGTCTCCCTGAGACGGAAATTATCGACCAAATCATGAATGACTATATAAATGGTATGTTTGACCAAGTTGCCGACAAGCTCAAAAATCTATTCAACACCAACGTTAAGGCCGAGAGCATCGTTTCCGAGCTTATCGACAAGATAATTGCCAATCCAAATCCGGCCACCATTCCACTTCTAGATAAACTCACAAATATTACTAGTCCGTTTGCTGAAGCTAAACTACTCGTTGCGCTTTACCCAACCGAAAATACGCCAGTTCTACATGCGGCACCGATCCAAACAGCCAAACCCGCTCCGGCACTCACACCAGCTCCAACCCCAGCACCAGCTCCGACTCCGTCACCAGCTCCGATTCCGGCACCTGCACCCGCACCAGCACCAACCCAAGCGCCAGTTCCAGCTCCAGCCCCAACTCCGGCTCCAGCACCAGCCCCAACTCCGGCCCCAGCCTCAACAGATTCAACTCTACAAGAAACTATCAAGGATGGAGTTTTTGATCAAAAGGCATTCCTAGCCAATATTCGCGCCTGCGATGAGGGCGGCGGAATTACAACTCAACTTGGTAAAATCCAGCTCCAAAACGAAGGCAATGAGCTTCATATCTACAGCAATAATCGCACCGTACTCAAAATCCTATCCACAGATTCACGCAAATCGGCCCTGATTCGAGCGGCCAACGGACTCAAAATCGTCATACATGAAGCGGGCGAAACGCCGCAGAATACTCAAAAAGACCCAACAATTTCCCAAATTTCTGATATAATGGGTGGAGCAGAGGAGGTTAATAATAATGGAGGAGAAATCCCGTTCTAATTCAAAAGAACGCGTCACAGACGGTCGCATTCCACCACAAGATATCGTAGCGGAAAAGTCACTTCTTGGCGCAATTCTTATTTCTGATGCTGTTTTGCCAGAAATTCTCACCATTTTGCGACCACAAGATTTTTACGAAGAAGCGCATCAAATCATTTTTGAGGCAATGATGAATCTTTACGATCAGCATAAGCCGATCGACCTCTTGACTCTTACTGCCGAACTTAAATCCACTAAAAAGCTCAAAACTATTGGTGGCGCTCCATACCTTTCCGAACTAACCAACTTTGTACCAACCGCATCGCACGCCAAGGCATACGCTGATATTATCGATAAAGCTTCGGTACGCCGCAAACTTATCGCCGCTGGCTCTATCATTACCAATAAGGCCTTCGAAGAAGATGCCAATGTTATTGACCTCGTTGGCGAAGCGGAAAGGGAACTCTTTAACGTTTCCAATAAAATCGTCAAATCAGACTATACTCCGATGGAAGAATTGCTCGCCGACGCTTTTGATCGCATCGAGGAGCTCCATAAGAACAAAGGCGCACTCCGTGGTCTCAAAACAGGTTTTAAGGATCTTGATAAAAAGACGGCCGGTTTACAAAAAGGCGATCTTGTAATTATTGGTGCGCGTCCAGCCATGGGTAAAACCACATTTGCACAAAACTTGGCCTACAATATTGCTAGCATTAATAAACAGGGCGTACTCTTCTTCTCGATGGAAATGGCGGCCAACGAAATTATCGACCGTATGATTTCTGACGTTTCAGGTGTTAACAACTGGAATATCCGCACCGGTAATCTTAGTGACGAAGAATTCTCACGCATTGGTGACGCCTTGGGCGAAATGGATGAAATACCGATTTATATCGACGATACCAGCTCAATGACTATTATGGAACTCCGCAACAAAGCACGTCGCGCCATGCACGATCATAATATTAGCGTCGTTATCGTCGACTATTTGCAGCTTATTCAAGGTTCAGAACGTTATGCTGGAAACCGTGTACAGGAAGTTACCGAAATTTCACGTGGTCTCAAAATTCTCGCGCGTGAGCTCGAGATTCCAGTCATCGCACTCGCACAGCTCTCCCGTGGCGTAACCGGTCGTGACGATCCGCGCCCAGTTCTATCCGACCTTCGCGAATCTGGTTCTATCGAGCAGGACGCCGACCTTGTCATGTTCCTACACCGCGTCGACTATTATCATATGAATGAGCCAGGCTACGAGCTAACCAATATTACTGAACTTATTATTGCCAAGCACCGCCATGGCGCCGTCGGCAAAATTGAACTCTACTTCCACCCAGAGCTCCTACGCTTTATGTCGCTCGACAAAGATCACGAATAGTTTTACTCGACAAAGCACCACGAAAGTTGTATACTGGTTATGTGAAGAAAATTGTTATTTCTAAACTTTTTTTATATAAAAAACGCTTTATCATCGGATATATTTTGCTAGGACTAGCCTTTATCGGCCTCCTTTTCGCAATGCCATTTATTGCGCAAAAAGGTCTCTCTGAAATGGAAACCGCTTCTGCCGTTAGCTCCTATAACCTCGAGCCAGATGTTGCACTTAATGGTGACCTTGTTGATTTGCCATATCGCTTGCTACAAAAAATTTCCATCAAATTACTTGGTCTTACGCCGTTCGCCATTAAATTACCAAGTATCATTATCGGCCTACTGCTTGGCTTCTTATTAATCCTCATCTTAAACCGCTGGTTCAAAAATAACGTCTCCCTACTTGCTTCCATCTTGATTACTTTATCTACGCCATTTCTCTTTTTAGCCGGCTCCGGCACACCTCTTATTATGCAAATCTTCTGGCCAGTTCTTTTACTCTGGATTGGTTCAAAAATCCAAGGCGAAAAACGCCCAGACCCAATCTATTGCTTCGCATTTGCATTGGCGCTCCTGCTTTCAATTTTTACACCATATATGATATATTTTGCGATTGTCTGTATCGTTTTTGCCCTCGCCCAACCACATTTACGCTTCGTTATTAAGCGCCTACCAAAAATTCCACTATTTATTACAGCCGCAATTTCCCTCACTGGCATCGTAGCGCTCATTGTTAATATCGTGCAATCACCATCAGTCTTCACTGAACTCTGTTTTATGAAAGACGCTTCAATTGATCGATTCTTCAATAATATCGGCACCGGGCTCACTACGGTTTTCTCTTGGAACAATAGCCAAGAAGGTGTATTCCTAGCACCACTTGTTAGCTTACCAGTTTTCGCCATTGCACTTATTGGCCTCTTTTCAACCACCAAAGGCTTCTTCGCTTCCCGTAACTCTATCGCCTCACTACTTTTACTGTTCTGCCTCATCATTACCGGTTTTACGCCAAATTCGATTATTTTCATTATCTTGCCAACAAGTATTCTTGTTGCTCATGGCCTCAAATATATTCTCGAAAAATGGTATAGCCTTTTCCCAGAAAATCCGTATGCCCGCATTTTTGCACTACTGCCACTTACTATTCTCATGGCAATCATGATTTTGCCAAGTCTATTGCAATATATCTACGGTTACCGCTATAACCCTAACGTCGCCATTTCGTTCACGAATAACTTATCCATTATTAATGCAAACTTAACTAACGAAAAGCTCGTTATTCCAGCCGATTCGCCAGAACTTGGTCTTTATGAGATATTGGCCGACATGACAAATATCAAAGTTATCAACGAAGTCACTCCAGAAACCACCGGCACAATCGCCTATCTTGGCAAACCAACCGTCATACCAGCAAATAGAACACTTTCGCGCATAATTACATCGGAAAAAACCAATAATTCTGATATAATATATCTATATACAGAAGGAGAATAATACTATGGGTCAGACAATGGACCAAATGAAGATGTTGAATCAACTTCGCAAAGCGCAAAAAGAACTTAAAAACGAAATCGTCGAAGTAGAAGCCGGCGACGGTGCCGTAGTTATCCAAATCAACGGCGAACTTAAAGTTAAAAAAGTTACCCTCGATCCAGAAAAGATCGATTTTGATGA
>JAZUJS010000073.1:0-4860 GCA_045642865.1 Candidatus Nanosyncoccus sp. | reverse complement strand
TTACGACATTTAGAAACAATGCACCCCCAAAGGTGTCACAAAATTTAAAAAACATGATTTTGATGCATGGCGTTTTTGATGTTTTGAAATGCTTCGCAATACTTTGACACAAAATGCCCCAACTTGAAGAAAAAAAAAAAGGTTTGACTTCGTTCAGTCAGTTTTTTTTGACTTCTGCATCGGTGTATACAAAAGAACCCCCATTGTGTTCAATGGGGGGGTGATAGTGTCCGCCTTCGGCGGTGTATTAACGCCCCGCATTCGCGGGGCTCTTAAACAAATACGCGGGAAATTGGACTTGTATCACATTGTTATTGCGTCAATATTGTGGCGAATTGTAGCCGTGTGTAGGTCGTTGCTTGTCTGTATCATATAGCATCAGTGTAATAGGGCTTTTTTCTTTACAATAATCATAAAAAGCAAGTGCCTCAGTTGTGTGCTCATTATCAGCCCAAAGGGTTCGCCTTTTTGCCTGTAATTCTTGAATTTCAAGTCTCAGACTTTCCGCCTTCAATTCATTAACGGTGTAACTATTTTGCTCATATGTGCCACCTTCGGCAGTCTTCATAAAATGCACGCCGTAATTCTTGACACAATACTCATCAACCCGCTTATTTATCCGCTTCATCATTGCCCGTGTCGTCATCGCTTTAGCCTGAAAGTCGCGCCCGTGTTCCGTTTCAAGTGTCGCCATGATTGCCGTGTGCATGTGGAACAGGCTCATTAATTCTTTTGTTTTCTTTGTGGGCTCATCTTCTCCAGCTCTCCGCGTTCTTGTCTTATCTTGTACCAAATAACTATGACGCTCATCACCATGCACAAACCCGCCCAACACGTTAGCACTTCCAAACTCTTCACGGAATATATCAAGTACGCCACTAAAATATTCGCCAATTTTGTCACTAGGTGCCCCAGCCCTTTCGAATATGACATCTTCAACCTGCTCAGGTAGGTAAACAATAGGCGTCAACATTGTGACCCTGTCTTTTCTTGTGTTTTCTGCCGTCTCATCTGTCTCACAAACAGCCTGACAATAACGATTATAAACATCGTCGGCGTCAATGCAATCAATGTACTGATTTGCGTCACACAAATAAGGCTCAATATGACACGGCTCGCCGTTCCTTTCCTTCGCAGCCTTTACCTTCTCACGACTTGACTGCTTGCAATCAAAATGCATTAACTTCATACGCACTTCACTAGCGGTCTTTAACTTGCCACCCTTCCACTGTATACCAGCCATAAAACAAAACCCCTTTCATTATCAAAAAATTATAACCTTGTATAAATCTAATCAAATAATTTCAACCTCGTATAAATCTAACCAAAAAAGTGCAACCTTTATATTTTACCCTTATGCTATTGCCTCAATCGTCGGCATGGCTTTAAAAGTATCCAAGTCCTCACGATATAGAAGCCCATAGCGTATCAATTCAGCCCATAGTTTCGCCGTATTTACATCATCAAACGCATAACGAAACACGCACATTTTTAGCGGAATTTCTTCAGGGTCACAATTCACAATTTTGACATTTTTAGCGTCATCATATTTCAGCAAATAAACCACAAAATTGTCCGCTTTTTTTTTGTCTTTTTCCATCATATTTTCCCCCTTGTTTTGTATTATTTTTTAGATTATCAACATGACAAAAAACAGCCTTATTTATTTTCCAACCCTTCACCTTTCAATATTAAACATGACGCTACAACTCTCAGCCCTTTCATTTCAAAGGCTTGCATTTAATACTTCACTCCGTGAAGTATACGCGACTGCGTCGCTTAAATGCAAGGGGCTTGCGCCCCCTTGACCCCCTTCAATTACCTCATTTTGTAGCCAATTTGTTGCACTTTTTTAGTCGCTTTTATACTTCAAAATTGTAGCCAAGATGTAAGCAAATTTGTTGCAAATTTGACTTACATCTCAAGCCCATTTTGTCACCAAATTACTGCCGAGCGTCAAGGCTAAACTTCGCGACTTCGTCGGCCTTGACCCTCTCACTTTGTCAAATTAATTTCAACAATTCGCCCCATCATCAGGGGCAATTTTGGCACCTTTTTCACGGCGACGGCTTCGGCGTTTTTCGTTGTCAATGTGTCTTCTGATGATAGTCTCAACAACTGCCGTTTTTGTTGTGCCCATTTCGCCCCCCGCCACAGTATTCAAATAATTGTATAAATCTTGTGACATGTATAGTGACATATATACGCCGTCTTTTTTCTTCTTTCTTTGTCTCATAATATCAACCCCCTCAGAATTGTGGACGCTCAACCGTATCAGGGTTAATCGTCAGAATGTTTGCGTTTAGTTTGTAGTAGTATTTAACAGCCTCATCATATAACTTCCCAAAAGTATCAGCATCTTTATAATTCACATTCGTAGCAAAATGCTTATATAAATGATGATAATTGTTATCATCTGGCAACCTCACACCGTGAGGGGCTTCGTACCAGTTCGACCGTTTGGAGTAGTCCAGCACATCAATATCAGCACCAGCATCATGCAACTTTATAACAATTGCAAATCTTCGCCTTATTTGCCAAACCTTATCAAATATGCTATCAGCGTCCTCACTGTAAGGCGTAACGGTATCACCTGCAACAAGTGCCAAGTTTGAAGGGTATTGAACCCCGTACGCTTCGCGGGCATAGCTTCCAAGTTCACCCTTCGCATAATTCAAAAAAAGGCTGCGAATAAACACATCCAGCGGGTCGCTGGTAGTCAAAAAGACATGTTCTGGAAGATAGGGCTTTGATGTGTTTCGACTGCTTAAATTGTTGGCGTTGATAGGGTCAAGAGCATCAAGCAAGCCCTCAAGGCTCCAACTGGAGCCCTTTGCCTCGTTGATTATAGATGAAGCCTGACCCTCATATTGACCAGCGGGGTCAAATGTTACACGCTTTTGCTGTGCTTCTATGTAGTGCGGTGTCTCTCCACCAATTCGCTCATATTTTGAAGCCAATAGTTTAGCAAGTTGAGTTTTACCAAGTCCGCCCCCGCCCGTGATGTATGTGGTCGTTTTACATATTGGATGCGTGGTGTAGAAATTAGTCAAATTCTTCAAATATTGTTCCCGTGCATCTTTATAATACTTTTTCTTATCAGTAACCCAAGCCATGGCACCAAGTAGGTCATTTTTTAAATATTCAGCTTGTATATCTTCAAGTCGTTTGCGTCCAGCCATAATGTCACGGGTATAACCCTCACGGATTTCCTGCAGGTCGATATCTTTGCCAGAATGTGAGGCTTTAATTGCTTTATCAAGAATACCCTCAACATCAACACCAGCGGGGAAGCCCTTCACTCTGCTAAAACTGTAAAGGCGTTTATCTTCTGCCATTGCCTTCGGCGTCCCATGAACAAGATAAGCAATTGCACCCGTCACCCTCTTGTTTTCGTCGAGTTCGTTTTTCCCCTTTGTCAAGAATGCCACATCTTCAACCCTTCCAAGTCCGAAAAGTGTCATGATTTGCGTTTTTGTAGTAGGCTTGTCCATATCAATAACCATATGCATGTGCACAGGCTTCAGGGCTTTTGTTTTCTTGTCAATATCGCCATCATGATAAATCATGAGTATTCGTTTTGCGGTTATAGGTTCGACGCCGTTCAGGGCTTTTTTGTTGGTGTCCTTATCCGTGAGCCAATTCGCAACATATTCAATACCATAAGCCCATTGATTGAGGATATCAACCTCAGTCATCCCATTAAATTGAGGTTTTATATTGCCGTCTTTGTCATTCTTGTAATAGGTGAATGACGCTTGTAGAGCGATGTGACGGCTTCGCTCTCTTACTTTGTTGCTCATATTGTCAACCTGTCGAGCATTAAAAAAATGCCCGTCCTTTCGTCTGTATTCAGAAACAAAGAGCGGGCATTGTTCAACTTTTAAGCATTTGCGTAAACATTAACGAAACCACCCGTAAAAAGCGGGTTTTCCTCATTTTTTTCTATAAAAAATATCTTGCAATTTCACTGCGGTAGTGTTATAATTAATTATAGAAAAGAGGATGAAATCGCTGGAGACCGGAGAGAGCCTTGTGATTTCTTCAATATAGTACGAGTGTTATGCTGATAACGCCAATTAACAACATAACAACAATTGCTTAAAAGAGTGACGCCAATCACTCTTTTTTTCTTTGGAATAATTATACCATATTTTATACAATTTTGCAATAATTTTCACAATCTTTTTTATATAATTTTGACGGCAGAATGTCCGTAATTGTCCCAGGTTTCAGCCCCCGTTGGCTAGTCCATAGGGTACAGCCAGAAGGCCAAAACCCTGCCTCAATTACTATTATAACACACAAATAATAAACATGTGCGATTTTTTACCAAAAAGATGTCACAAAATTAATCATGTGTATAATTATGCCCCGACCGAGGGGGTGTCACAAAATTTTTCAGAATTCGGCATTTTTGCCCCCAATTTCGGGGCATTTTAGCCCCCAAATGTTCAACAAACCCGCTAAAAATGCGGGTTTTTCATTTTTGAAGCTGTTAGATTTCAGGGGGTGTCACAAAATTTCAAAAAAATTAAATCATGATTTTAAAGAACGCCCATTTTACGCGGGTTTTGAGAGTTTGGGGGTGTCACAGGGGGTGTCACAAAATCTCCAAATTGTGCCGATATCGGGAGGCTTCAGACGGAGGCTTAATCAGCCTCCCGCGTAGGTTTTGAAGCATTTCGGTTGTTTCAGGGGGGTGTCACAAAACGCATTTTACGACATTTAGAAACAATGCACCCCCAAAGGTGTCACAAAATTTAAAAAACATGATTTTGATGCATGGCGTTTTTGATGTTTTGAAATGCTTCGCAATACTTTGACACAAAATGCCCCAACTTGAAGAAAAAAAAAAAG
>JAZUJS010000072.1:0-3041 GCA_045642865.1 Candidatus Nanosyncoccus sp. | reverse complement strand
GGCTGAGGCTCTTAACAATGCTCAGAAGGCCGCAAGAAACAAATAGTTCCGCTCATTTTAGAGTGCATAAGGTTCACGCAGATAGAGCTGATGAAAGGAATGAATCGTATCCTTTGTTTTTGCGCTGTCTGCGTGAGTTTCTATCTATATTATTCAACTTCCGCTTGGTTTTGACTTGCGCAGTTTCTTTCGACTTTATCATCAACTGCGACATCAAATACCGTATGGGCGATGAATTAGAAAGCAGAGTAGACTAAAATCTGTATATTTTGACATTTTCTGGTGTATAAAGTTTGTATATTTTGACATTTTCCGGTGTATAAAGTTTGTATATTTTGACAAAAACTGGCAAATGGCTTTGGTATTCAAATAAATAATAGTAACTTTGCAGCGACTTAATCAAAAACTGGAAATGGAAAGGGTATTCAAGCGAAAAATATACCAGAAACTCCTCGAATGGAAGGTGCAGGAAACTGGCAAGACGGCTCTGCTGATAGAAGGGGCAAGACGTGTGGGAAAATCGACTGTCGTAGAGGAGTTTGCCCGCAAGGAGTATGATTCGTATCTGCTTATCGACTTTTCTATAGCCTCGAAGGCTACCAAGGCATTGTTTGAGGACATAAGCAATCTGGACATGCTATTTACAAGCCTGCAACTGACATACGGTGTGAGCCTCAAGCCTGGGAAGTCACTTGTCATCTTTGATGAGATACAGAAGTGTCCGCTGGCCAGACAGGCAATAAAGCATTTGGTCAGGGATGGTCGCTACCACTACATCGAAACGGGATCGTTGCTTGGAATCAAGATGAAGAAAAGCCCTCAAAATGAGGATGACAAGATTCTTCTGCCAAGTGAGGAAAGGCGAGTATGCATGTACCCAATGGATTATGAGGAATTCCGCTGGGCATTGGGTGATACAGCTACTATCCCTTTGCTTAAGACAATGTACGATAACAAGAAGTCCTTGGGCGATGATGTGAATCGTAAGTTGATGCGAGATTTCCGTCTGTACATGCTGGTGGGAGGTATGCCTCAGGCGGTAAATGAATATCTTGACAGTCAGGACCTGAGCCGGGTGGATAGGGTGAAACGCGGTATCATAGAACTTTATGAGAATGATTTCTATGAACTGGATCCAAGCGGACAGACATCAATGCTGTTTCGAGCCATTCCGGCACAACTGAGCAGCAATGCATCGCGCTATCAGGTGAGCAGCGTCATCAGTGGTAGCCGTGTGGAACGCCTTCTGCGACCATTGGCTATTCTCAAGGATTCTATGACCACCAACATCTCTTACCATGCCAATGACCCAAGTGCGGGGTTGGCTTTGCATATCAATACGGAACAATTCAAACTCTTCTGTCATGACACTGGGTTGTTTGTGACCTTGGCTTTCTGGGATAGTGATTTTACAAGTAACATAATCTATCAGAAACTACTGAATGACAAGTTGGGCGCGGATTTAGGTTATGTTTTTGAGAATGTGGTCGCTCAGATGCTGGTGGCATCTGGTCAGAAGTTGTTCTATCACACATGGAAGATGAAGAATAGCACACGCAACTACGAGATTGACTTCCTCCTGACTCGCGAAAGTAAAATCTGTCCTGTTGAGGTAAAGTCTTCCCAGTCTTCGGAGCACAAATCAATAGATGAGTTTCAGAAGAAGTTCTCGGCCAGGATACTTCATCGTTATCTAGTTCATACCAAGGACTTGCACAAAGAGCAGGATATGCTTTGTATCCCTGTTTATATGACTCCCTTCCTGTCCTCGCATTTTGCCCAGATGCCCTTGACTATGTAGTTGATGCCTTGCATGGTGCAGCCTTTGGGGAGTACAATTCAGTTGCAATGTGTGATAAGTGGGGGTGGGTGACGTGATTTTCTGATATTTATTCGTATCTTTGCGGCTGAAAAAAGAATATGATTCAAGTTTCGCTGGGCTTCCCGTGCCGGCGCTATGAAATAAAAATATAAATAGAAAATGTTTTGTATAATTACATGTCCTGGTACGTGGGTATTTCAAAACAAAAAACAAAAAAAAGCAAACAATAACGCAAAAGGGGGAAAGATAAATAGAAAATGTTTTGAATACGTCATGTCCCAGTACGTGGGTATTTCAAAACAGAAAATAGCGATAATATCGCTTGGTAAAATGCCCAATGGCGAAAATGAAAATGCCTTCGGCTAAAATCCATGCGGATGAGGGGAAACCATTAGCCAATGGCTTTTTAAGTCACAAACGAGT
The DNA here is from genome assembly GCA_045642865.1 of Candidatus Nanosyncoccus sp. Classification (GTDB taxonomy): domain Bacteria; phylum Patescibacteriota; class Saccharimonadia; order Saccharimonadales; family Saccharimonadaceae; genus Nanosyncoccus. The sequence goes on along the minus strand of JAZUJS010000072.1, from coordinate 796 downwards.
CAAAGGTCAAAAAGTCATTTTGTCAATTTGTCAATTTGTCATTTTTAAGGGTGTTTTACCTAAGCTGGCGCTATGGAATAAAAAAACAAAAACCATAAAAAGCAAACAATAACGCAAAAGGAAATATTAAATAGAAAATGTTTGAAAATCGGGCATGTCCTGGTATGTGGGTATTTCAAACAGAAAATAGCGACCAGGTCGCTTGGCAAAATGCCCAATGGCTAAAATGAAAATGCCTTCGGCTAAAATGGCTGCGCGGTGATAAGGTTATGGTAAATGCCTGCGTAAAAGCTGACAAGGTATTGCCCTCCAGGCAATGCTACTCTATCTACTTTATTCCGAGGGCGTTGCCCCCGGTTACTCAGATATAGCCTTCCAGGCTAATGCGTCATTAGGGAATAAAAATATAAATAGAAAATTTTTTGAATACGTCATGTCCTGGTACGTGGGTATTTCAAAACGGAAAATAGCGACCAGGTCGCTTGGCAAAATGCCCAATGGCGAAAATGAAAATGCTCTTCGGCTAAAATGGCTGGCGCGATGACAAGCCTATGGTAAATGCTTGCGTAAAAGCTGACAAGGTATTGCCCTCCAGGCAATGCCACTCTATCTACTTTATTCCGAGGGCGTTGCCCCCGGTTACTCAGATGCAGCCTTCCAGGCTAATGGGTCGTTAGGGACAGGTACCTTTGACCCACGGTGATAAGGCTATGGTAAATGCCTGCGTAAAAGCTGGCGAGGTATTGCCCTCCAGGCAATGCTACTCTATCTACTTTATTCCGAGGGCGTTGCCCCC
>JAZUJS010000071.1:0-1962 GCA_045642865.1 Candidatus Nanosyncoccus sp. | reverse complement strand
CTAATGACCCACTTGTTTCCCCCCGAATCAGCAACCAGATTTGCCATCATGCCACATAGTTCCTTCCAACTATGGTACGGATACTGAAATTCAGAAGCGCTCACATGTGCTCCGAGAACGGGAAAAAGCATCGGAACAATTGGTTCATACATGTCTTTTGATACCTGCGAGTGCAGGATTTTGATACATTCTGTGCCTTTTCCGAGTGTTGGCATCTTAGGCGCAGTAGGTTTTGAAATATCGTAAACCATTGATGTTTTGCTTTTTAGATGAATTAAACTGAGTCCAAGCGTTACGTTTTTATTGTTACAGTTTCTTTTTTTGAAGTTTGCATTTCTTATTTTCTTCTTATAACTATCTATATATTAATTAGTTATATATTATATATAGGATAGTTTTAACAACAGAATAAAAACTGTAACAACTTTAACGTAACACTCAGCCATGATTGATTACTTATTGTTGCTTCTCTCTAAGAGGCCGAACTTTCCGATAGCACCTGCCACCATCTGCAGTTCTTCAGCTGCCTTACGGCAGAAGTCCTGAAAAGTGAAGTCCCTGGAGAACTGAGGTCGGTTGAAGGTGGGGTAGAGCATACCGTCATACCTGCGGTTCACGTTAATGTACCTACCCTCGAACACATGCGGATTGCGCTTGTGGGAGGAAGAGCAGCCGAGAGACTCTACGAAGGTGTAGTGATATTCCCCGTCGCGGGTGAGCACGCCTGAATAGTCCTTGCCAATCATTGTGATTCTGTCCCTGAGGAGAAGAGTCTTCACGTCCATGCAGAGATCCGTGTTTGGGTTCCAGATTGTGTCAGTCTTGTTCGTTGACATAACCAAAGTTCTTTCCGGCAGTACCCTCCCGTTCTGCTGAGGGGTGCCTCAAAACAAGGGATAATCAGAACAGGCCTACGGTCCAACGCTTGGCGAATTATCCGCTGTTTCGTGGTGCAAAATTAGGGCACAAAAAAATCCCAGACAAGGAAAAACCAAGTCTGGGAGTGATATTTAGAGTATTAGAGTGATTTTAGAGTGCATCCAATGACTTTAGCAGAAAATCTGCCACCTTGCATTGTTTTCGGTAAGGTTCGGAAAGGTTGGAATACTGCTGCCAAAGCGCTACCTTGCATACAAGTTTAGGCAATTCCTTCTGTCTGTCAGCAAGCGATGGATATGTGCATGGTATGGCATAGTCGCCTTCCTGCATCAACCTGCAAAAGTCCGACATGTTCTTAGGATAGTTGAACATTTCACTCAGCACACGGAAAACGGCATACCATTGTCCCTTTTCCGTAAAGAGCCTATTTCCTGCTTCATCTACCGCCTCCATCATCGCAGATAACGACGATTCAATTTTACGTTCAGATTGCCGACAATTATCCATTTCTCCAAAGACCAGATTACCCTTGATGTAGTTGGTTTGACTTTCAATATAATTGCCGTACACTATGAAATTACCTTTGATTTCCATTGTCGTGTTATATTTTGTGAATTATTAATTAAATTTGTGGTGCAAAGATAAGGTAATAGATGCACATAGCAAAAACAAAAAGCAAGAAAAATGCACAAAAAGCCTGAAAACAAGTATATGCCATAATTTTATTGCACACTCATATTATGCTGTGTGCAATAAAAAGACAGGTATGTGCAGAAAAAATTATTTCTGCAATTTATTTTCCGGGTCATTAGGGACAGGTACCTTTGACCCTTTGACTTGCAAATACGCCACTCATTGGGTTTCCCAAATGGGTGGCGATTTTGTTTATTTATTAAAAAATTAATTTGTTAAATTGTTAAAATCAAGTGGACTTTACCCAAAGGCGTTGCCTACGAAACGCTGCGCTACGAATGACCCATTCTTCTTTTTTTTCAAAAAAGTTTGGTGGTTATAAATTAAATACCTATTTTTGCAGCATCGTTAATCAAAACAGATAAAACGTCAGAACCCTTAAAAAGGCTA
>JAZUJS010000070.1:0-1557 GCA_045642865.1 Candidatus Nanosyncoccus sp. | reverse complement strand
ACAGGCTGTAAGTATCTGAGGGCGGAATCATAGACGCTTTCCCTGTAATAAATGTATCCAATGGTATGATATCGGGTCAGCCTTTCATCATCATCTTCGGCTTCAACAGCCATCCGTTTTAGCGTTTGCAATGCGGCATCGCCTTTTTGGTGATACAAGTAGTCATTCAGTGCCCAGCTTGAACGCAAGTCGCGATAATGAAGGTTGGCGGTGCCGGGCATCAGGGTTAAGGCTTGTGCATAATAGTATTTCATGCTGTCTATTTCTTCCAAAGCAGCATATTCCACTCCAATTTTAGACAAAGTGATGGGAATGCTGAAGGCAGAAAGAGGCGCTATGCGAAAGAACGCCAAAGCCTGTTGGGCACAACCGATGGCAGGTTCCGACATATATTGGTCTGAGAACAATCTATAAAGCCTATTGAAAGTCAGAGCCAAGATCTGTGCCTTTTTGCCTGTTATGTCTTCTGTTTTAAAATGGTTTTCCATAAGTTCCACCGCTTTCAGGTATTCCGTGCAAGCCTCAACCAAACTGTCACGCTCATAAAACCCCACACCATTAATGTAATGCGCCCGCGCATCAAGAAAGACAAGGTTGTCGTTTTGGCCGGGAGATTGCGGATCAAGTCCGCAATGGTGGCTTCGAGGCTGAGGAGAGTCGTTAAGGGCAATTGTCAGGCTGTCGAAGTAATCCACCGCTTTCAGCAGTTCTTCGCGGTTGGTCTGTTCGCAGTCGTTTTTATAAAGCAATTCGGAAAGCAGCATCTGGAAATAATGCCCATCAAATGCATCGAGGCTGTCGGTCTGTGGGGAAGCGGCGAAATCCACCAGCACCATCAGCGCACTGTCGGGCTGCTGCCACATCAGGCTGTTGATGGCTTGCAATTGTTTGTCAGGAGACGCGATTAATCGCGTCTCTACGGGGTGCCGCGTGGAACAAGCCGCAAGAAACACGGCAAGAAACAATATGAAATGTTTCAGTTTCATCGGGGCAAAATTACAAAAAAACACGGACAACAACCTAGGCACAGATTGATTTTAGGGAGCTAACGCATTGCGTTCATCTCACGATATTTTCAGGTTTTGCGAAATCACAAACTGCTTCGCGCTCAGCCTATGTTTTGTGAGAATTAAAAAAATAACCTGTAACGATAATAGTTGTTTTTTTCGTTTCGCTAAACGCAAAATCGAAGATTACCTCACTTCGTGTCGGTGAAATGCTTTGCATTCGACGTAGTCAATCGGAGATTTCGACGTAGTCAATTATCGTAAATGAATCATTAATTACAAAAAGTTATAATTATATGTATATCAGTTAATTCACATTAATTTTTTGAATAATTTGTGGCAATTTGCGTTCAACAGGAAATCAATGGCTAATGTTTAGATGTGTTACAACTTATTTTTTAAGCGTTACTTACATAGCTACATCTTTCTTTATCAAAAATTTCAGTTTTGGCGTATTACAAAAACACTTATTTTTGCGTAGAAAAATTAAAAATTCAATTATCATGAAAAAAGTAACATTATCCTTTATTCTTTTGGTTTTCATGCCTTT
>JAZUJS010000069.1:0-7157 GCA_045642865.1 Candidatus Nanosyncoccus sp. | reverse complement strand
AAAAAAGACCGCTAGCAGTCTTATTTGTAATTTCTGAATGGTACACCCGCATGCCGAAGGCATCCACCACACCGTCAAATTGTTCGAGTACAAAAAAAGACCGCTAGCAGTCTTATTTGTAATTTCTGAATGGTACACCCGACAGGATTCGAACCTACGACCTTTTGCTCCGCAAGCAAACGCTCTATCCAGCTGAGCTACGGGTGCATATGTGGATATTGGAACTGAAAAACTTCAGTTTAAACATCCACCTAGAAATTAAATGAGCATCACCAAAAAGGTGACAAACTCATTATATCATATTTTTCAAAAAAGTGTAGAGTTTTCACAAAAAATCCAGAGAATGTGTTAAGATAATAAATGGAAGCGTGGCCGAGTGGTTGAAGGCGCACGACTCGAAATCGTGTGGGCTCTCACGAGTCTCGGAGGTTCGAATCCTCTCGCTTCCGCCAGGAAGCATTCGGAAAATAGCCTTTAGGCTATTTTTTGAATACTTTTTCGAAGAAAAAGTGAGAGGATCTAGACATGTCGTCACACTCTCGCTTCCGCCAGGAAGCATTCGGAAAATAGCCTTTAGGCTATTTTTTGAATGGACCATAAAGTTTATGTTAAAATTAAAGTATTATGTTTGGTAAAAGAGCAAATTCCATATCGAATACAAACTCTAATCGTCACTCTTCCAATTCCGGCGAAGAAAATGCCGCCTATAGCTCACTTGAACTCTCACCAAGATATAATGAAGCACATAATAAAAAACAATGCGAAAGAATTACCCACTACCTCCTCACTAACGATTTTGATGGGAGCGAAAACCTTTCTCCTCAATATAAACAAAACGAACGCAACCTTGTTCTTGATCGAATCAATAATGGCCAAATTAACGAAATAAACGAACGCGCTTTAATTAGACAAATTTGCTCACCAACTATGCTTGATAGTAAAGGTCAATACGACCCAAGTAATTCCGACGCGAATTTCAATAGGGTCGCTTCAACACTTTCGGTAAATGAATGTGGTATCATCAATAACTTCGTTGACCGCGAGATACATCAAGAAGTATCGGCGGATACCATTAGAGAATTCCTCTTTCGTTATTCATTACCAAGAGACTTCAAAGAAGCTTCGGACAATGCTATTGCCTATGTCAGCAAAAATTTTGATCAAGAAACATCGTCTCTATACGCCGACGCAATGAACTCGCTCAAGAAACATATTTACGGCAAACAACAAGAATACACCGACCGTTTCGATGATTTATATAAACAAGCCGCCGAGAGAAAGGCAAGCAGGGCAGGAACCACATCATACTTCGAAGAAGAAAACTATTATTCTGACTCCAATGATGAAATCGAATTACCGAGCAGGAATAATAACAGGCTGCAATCTTACGAAATACAAAATAAGGAAAAACTCTTCACCGAAATCGGCGTTACTGCCATTAGTAGAGCGGAGACCAGGGGTGAAAAAAATGGGACATCACAAGATTCCTATTATTACAACCAAGAAGCTGGCGTCATCGGCGTTTTCGATGGCGTTGGTGGAAGCGTCAACGGAGCTCTTGCATCCTCAATTTGTAGTCAAGTTCTCGATGAATATGCAAAAAATGGTACCCTCACTAACTCACATGACTCTTTCGTTAATGCCACATATAGAATGCACAATGCCATACTTGAACAAATCAGCGATGGTTCCACTACTGCCACTTTCGCCAAAATCTCCCCAGACAAAAAACTTCTCACATTTATTTCGGTCGGAGACTCGCGCATCTATCTCATCCGCAAAGGTAAGGCCATTCAGCTCTCAGAAGATGAAGGTCGTGGTAATATTATCTACAATTCAGTCGGCTACATCGAACAAGCAGTTCAACCAGTTCAAATCAAAGACGTCGCACTCAAACCAGGTGATCAAATTCTTCTCTGTAGCGACGGCATCACCGGCGACTTTGGCGACGATATCATGAGTACAAGTGAAGTTACTCATCATGTTACAGGTCGCTCGCCTCAAGATGCTACCGACAATCTGGTCAGAATGGCTCGCAAGTATGACGATCGTACCGCCATCATTGCTAGCATCTAAACATTTAGAGGAAAATGCTCTATAATAAAGACATGGAAAAGAGCGCAATAAAACAATCCAAAAATAAAAAAGGTGGTTTTAAAACAAAAACTCAACAACTTCGTGCCAAACTTCTAAGCTCCTATTACGGCAAGCCAATCAAAGACATGAAGTTGATTGCTATTACTGGCTCTACCGGCAAAACGACCGTTGCTCACTATGTGCACGAAATTCTTTGCTCTGCCGGCGAACAAGTTGCCGTCCTCGCCTCCGATAAGCCATTCAAAACTTCCATTCTTCATAAATTTCTTAATGATGCTTGGAAAGCTGGCGCCAACTACGTCATCGTTACCACTCCAGCCGATTCAATCCGCAATAACGTTTTTTACGGCCTACCAGTTTATATTGCTGCGATGACCAATTTTATTCCTTCATCCCTTAGTGACATGACCCCGGAAGAATATATCGAAAGCGAAAAAACTCTTCTTGGCAGCAAACCAGAAAACATCGTCCTTAATCACGACGATGTAAATTACGACAAATTCCGCAGCTTCACCGGCACCAAGCGTACACTTGCCTTTGGTCGCTCAGCTTCAGATGTTAAAATTCTCAACTCCAAGCTTTACGCCAAAGGTTCCGAAGCAACCCTCTCTGTAAACGGGGAAATAATCACCGCTGCCACCTTCCTTCCGGGCGAAACATCCGTCTCTTATATGGCCTGCGCAGCCGCCATCGCTTCAATTCTTAATATTAACCAAACCAAAATTATTGACGGTCTCGCCAACTATTGCCCAAAAAATTAATTATGATTAATCAACATCTTCTAGTTTCTGGTGCCAACTACTTTACCGACGACTACAAAATAAACCCTTATTATTCTGATTCCACCATTGATGTTACCAAGGCCATGGCCGAACACGCCGCCATTCTAGATTGTTTTAACCGCGCCGGCATCACAATTACCCAAGTTGAACCACCAGTAAATTGCCAAGATGGCGTATATACCGCCAACTGGGCCCTCGTACATAATAAAAAAGCCATCATGTCGCACCTGCCACAAGCTCGCTGCGCCGAAGAACCTTACGCCAAGCAAGTTCTCCAAAATCTCGGCTACGAAACCATTGACGCACCTACCAATTGTCTTTATTCCGGGCAAGGCGATTCATTAATTTGCGGCAAATACCTTTTCGCAGGCAGCGGTTACCGTTCAGATTTAGCTGCCCAGAAATTCGCCGCCGACACTTTTGGATTGCAACTCATTCAACTTCACACTGTTCCTCAACTCGACCAAGATGGTAAACCATATATCAACCCAGTCACTAACCACGCCGATTCTTTCTTTTATGATCTCGATTTAGCCCTTTCAATCATCTCTGATCACTGCATTGCCTATTGCAAAGAAGCTTTTGATGAAGCTTCCCAGCAACTCCTCGATCAGCTCACCGACATCGATAAAATCATCGTAGATTACAAAGAAGCTACCGAAGGTTTTGCGTGCAATCTTGTCAGTAATGGCAAATATGTCATTATGAGCAACAACGCACCAAAATTCCAACAAGCACTCGAATCGCGCGACCTCATCTGCCTTACTCCAGACGTCACAGAACTCAAAAAGGGAGGTGGCTATATTCGCTGCATCTCCCTTGCAATCTGATTTATTTAGCGTATTTCTTCAATGCCTTCTTAATTTCATCCGGCTCATAATACGGATGTTCGCCATCGGCGCGTTCAATTGTTTTTTCGTGTCCTTTACCCAAAAATAGAACCGTATCGCCTTTCTTTGCAAGACCTAGTGTCATCGCAATTGCTTTTGGACGATTAAGCTCAAAGAACAAATCGACATCATCTTTTTTGCCGGATTTACGTGCACCCTTGGCAATTTGTTCGAGAATTTCCATTCCTGGCGTATCACGGTCATCTTCCTCGGTCAGAACCACAATATCGGCATACTTGCCCGCAATTTCACCTTGTGGCTCACGTTTCGAAGGATCACGACGCCCACCAGCAGAACCAAACATTACAATTAGACGGCCTTTTGTGGCCTGCTTCATATCAGGCAACAATTTTTCAAATGCATCTGGCGTGTGTGCATAGTCAATCATCACGCCAAAATCTTGACCCATCTCAAAACTCGTCGTGCGACCTTCAACCCCTTCCAAAGCATAAAGACCTTTTTCGATCTCTTCCTTCGTAAGCCCAAGTTTTTCGCCTACGCACATTGCTGCAAGTGAGTTATAAACATTAAAGATGCCAGGCATCTTCGTTTTTACATTTATATCACCACACGAATATTTTACGCCAGAAATCGCCAAATCGACGTCTTTTGCACGTTTTTCACCCTTTTTTATGCCATATGTGACATATTTTGAAACATCCTTTTTAAAATATTCCGCAGATGGATCATCGGCATTAATAATACCAAACTTTGCTTTCTTAAATAATTTGCGCTTAGCGTCACGATAACGCTCAAACGTTTTGTGGTAATCCAAGTGCTCATGGGTCACATTCGTCATCACTGCAATTTCAATTGGTACACCCGTAATACGGTGCTGCGCCAAAGCATGCGATGTAACTTCAAGCACCAAATATTCAGCTCCCGCTTCATAAATCTTCTTAATACGCTCATTCAATTGCTTCGGCGGCACAGTTGTCATGTGCACCATTTGTTCATGCAATTCTTTTTCGTTGCCACCAACACCACCCCAAGCCACGGTCGTCATCAAACCTGCCTTATGGCCAGTTGCGTTGAGCATCTTCCAAATCATAAAACAAGTCGTCGTCTTGCCATTCGTACCAGTCACACCAATCACATGCAACTTGCGTCCCGGAAAACCATAGCGCACCCCTGCCACAACCGACTTTGAAAGATGATATGGCAAAACGGCCGCATCATAAAACGGAATTTTTTCCAGTAATTTTTTCATCAAAACCTCCTTTGACGATAATTAACGATAATGTTTGAGCGATTCAATTGGATTCTTGCGTGCAGCCTTGAGTGCTGGGTAAATACCAAAGATCATACCAACGAGCAAAGAGGTCAAGAATGTAATCAAAAGAATTTGCCAACTAATATATGGCGCGAAAGGTGTCACAATCGAAACAAAGAATGCGAAGATATAGCCCAAAATCAACCCAAAGAATCCGCCCAGAAGGGAAAGAATCAATGCCTCAAAGAGGAATTGAGTGAGAATATTACGGCTTGATGCGCCCACGGCCTTACGAATGCCAATTTCGTGCGTGCGCTCGCCCACGGAAACCAACATAATATTCATAATACCAATACCACCAACCACCAGGGAAATACCAGCCACAATCGTCAACATTCCCGAAACAATTGAGAATAATGAACTTGCAGGATGAGTAATCTGGTCGCCGTAGTAAACTTCAAAGTTTGATTCACCCGATTTCTTCTCAATCAATGCGCTCTTAATATTATTAGAAATATCAACCATACTTTCAGTATTTGCGGCCTTCACGTTGATTTGCTGAATTTGAACACCATCAATCGCCTTCGAAAGTGGAGTTGCATTCAAAATCACCGAATTATCAAAGTCAACATTGTTAAAGTTAATCGATTCTTCGATTTCAGAAAGCACACCTACAACCACAAAGCGTGAACCGTGAATTGTTAAAGTTTTACCTACTGGATTAGTTGTATTAAACAAGAGCAATGACATCGTATGTCCAACCACAGCAGTATTACCATCAAAAGTATCACTAATGAAGGTGCCGTAGCGCAATGAAAGTGGTTGAATCGTAATGAAATCTGGCGTTGTTCCAAGCAATGTTACTGATTCAATTGTATTTTTTTCAGTCGTCACCGTACTGGTCGCAATTGCGATTGGAGCAGCTGCAGAAACATTTTCAATTGACTTAATTGTTTCAATATCGCCAAGGGCAAGATTACTCTTTTGATAAGAATTCGATGAAGTCAATTCTTCTACAATGCTCACCATTGCATCCTTCGATGTGTTTGGGCGCACCACAATTAAGTCGGCGCCAATATTCTTCACTTGATTCGATACTAAGCGCGAAATACTACCCATTAACGAAAGAATCAAAATAATACTTGCGACACCAACCGCAATACCAAGACAAGTCAAGAAAGAACGCGTGCGGTTCTCACGAATCGAATTACGAGCCAAACTAATATGTGTCTTAAAAAGTGACATTACCTCTTCCTCCCATTCTTTTTACGTGAACGACGTACTGCTTTCTTGCGTTCTTCAACTGGTTTTGGCAAATTCTGATCCGACACAGTCTTCACATCAGTATCAATCTGACCATCAAGCATATTAATTACGCGCGTTGCATAAGTCGTCAGTGCTGGGTTATGTGTCACCATAATGATCGTATTGCCTTCTTCGTGGATAGCTTTAAGTTCTTCCATTACGATATGTGAACTACGCGAATCCAAATTACCCGTTGGCTCATCCGCCAAGATAATCTCAGGATCAGACACAATTGCACGTGCAATCGCAACACGCTGTTGTTGACCACCAGAAAGCTGATAAGGGAAATAATATTCGCGTTCTTGCAAATGGAATCGCTCCAGCACGCTTGAAGCTTGCTTCAATTGTGCGGTTTTTGAATAACCAGTATAAATAAGTGGTAAAGCCACATTATCAATAATGTGCATATCGGAAATCAAATTGAAATCCTGGAAAATAAAACCAATTTTCTTTGCACGAATTTTTGCTTGACGCGCTGATGAAATCCCAGCCACATCTTCACCATTTAAAACATAGGAACCTTCCGTTGCGCGATCAAGAAGACCAATCGTATTAAGTAACGTTGTCTTACCACAACCCGAAGGACCCATAATCATAATGAATTCACCGCGTTTTACGGTCAAATCAAAATCTTTCAACGCAAAAGATTCGGTATCACCATAACCATATCTTTTCGTGATTCCTTTGAGTTCTATTACTATATTATCTGTTGCCATATTTTATCTAAAATTTATTTATTTAGTGTTATAAAAAAATACCCACACATCTTAATATGGCGGAAGCGAGAGGATTCGAACCTCCGGTACGGTTGCCCGCACACACGCTTTCCAAGCGTGCTCCTTAAACCACTCGGACACACTTCCGTCTATG
>JAZUJS010000068.1:0-9530 GCA_045642865.1 Candidatus Nanosyncoccus sp. | reverse complement strand
ACCGAGGATGGCTTTTGGAGTTTTAGCAACAATAGATAAGCCATCTTCAATGTAATATGTTTTGCCGAGCTTAGAGATTGAGATATTTATATCATATGCACCTTTTGCGAGGCCTGTTGGAAGCGTGCAGGTGAATGAAAGTGGGTTAGTATTCATTATGGTAATGTTTGCACAAGTTTTGCTGCCGGCTGTTACGATGAGATCTGATGCGATATATGGAATGCTAGTACTTAGTGAAGTATTAATCGTGGCGATTGTTGCTTCGTAGCCCTCTTCTAGCTTGTTTGGTATGATGTTGGCTTCGCCCAGTTCTTGTGAAGTCATATCTGAGACAGAGGAGAATTTAATGTTGGTTGTGTAGGTACCAGCAATCGTACTTGTTGTTGCCTTGGCACCAAAGTAAACATCTAAATCTGCGCCCTCTGGGGCTGCACCGGAATGAGTATGAATGAGTTGTGGCGCTTCGGCGGTTGGGACGGCAGCGAATTTGGCAGATTGGGATGGAGAAGTCGTACTGTATGACGAATCGAAGTTATTGAGACCGGCAACTGCGTAACCCCAAGAGGCTTCAGATGTGGTCGTAAGTGCAGATGGGGAGGCATAGGTGCCGTTGGAAATGAATTTCTTATTATTGGCTGTATTGTTTGAATCATTATTAAGGTAGATTGTGTTGGAATTACCAGTTGCGGATAGGTATAATTTGTAGCCGGCTGGGGATTCGGTTTTGCTGGTAATTGTGCTTTTTCCTATCGTAATATTGCCATTTGGATTCACATCCAAGTTTGCATCTGTAGCATCGACAGTAAGACTGTACATTTCTGGATCAATCGTTGCGGTTGTATCTGAAGCGGTTGTAAGGGGGAGAAGTGTTAATACGGCAAAAATAACCAAAAAAAAGCTAGACGATAACGCCAAGACCCGAATTTTTTCCAAGCTCGCAATAGCGAAACTAGATTTTTTTGTTCTTAACATTTTTTGTGTGACCTTTTTGGTTTTTATTTATCACATCTTTCGATGTTTTTTTGACAAGGTTGAGTAAAGTCAAAAAGGGTGGCTTTATGCCAAAAAAGTAAGAACAAAATGTTTAGGATAAAATCTTTCCTCAAACGAAATGTTTTGTTCTTTCACTTAATATTCCCTTTTTAGCTTTACTCTTTTTGTTTTGGCCGTATAACCTACACTCTAATATTATCTTAACATAAGTTTTTTGCATGTCAACAAAAAAGTGTTGTAATTTTTACAACACTTTTCCACAAGTCGCGACGATTTTAGTCCGCCTTATTTACCATTATTAGACCTTATTGATGACCGGAATGACGATTGGCGTATGACCAGTTGCATCGAAGAGAATATGGGTAATATCCTCCTTGATTTCCTCTTTTAGAACCTTCATATCCGGATCAGTCGAGATTGACTTGTCGGTCTTAGCGCGGAGATAATGGCGGATCTTGCCAATCAATTCTTCAGAGTTATCAAGATAGATGAACGCACGCGAGACGATATCTGGTGTTTTGACCAAATGACCAGTTTTCTTGTTGAGTGTCAAGACAATAACGAAGATACCCTCACGCGAAATATGGATGCGATCTTTAATTACAGCTTCATGTACTGGTTGGTCAGCGTCATCATAAAGCTTATTACCGACATGAATGCGACCGTTTTTGCGGATTTTCTTGTCTTTGGTAAACTCTACAATATCACCATCATCAGAGATAAGAATATTGTCGCGTGGAATACCGAGGACGTTTTCGGCCATCTCGGCATTGTGCTGAAGCATGTAGAATTCGCCGTGATACGGCATGTAGTTGGTCGGGTGAAGACGAGTAACAAAATCAACGTGATCCTCGTAATAGGCGTGACCCGAAAGGTGAAGCGGGCCAATATTCGTAAGATGAGTCTTGCCGTTTTGGATAACCTGGGCACCTTCACGCAAAAGACCATCAACCGTATTGACGACGTGCGGCTCATTACCTGGAATTGGATTAGATGAGAAAACAATCGTATCAGTAGATTTAATCTTGATGAATTTGTGAGCGCCAGTAACCATGCGGTTCAATACGGCGTTCAATTCACCCTGAGAACCAGTACAAACAATACAGACTTTTTCATCTGGAAGCTTGATAATTTCTTCCATTTTGACAATAGTATCTTTTGGTACCTTAATCGATTTGGCGCGAAGTGCAACTTCGACGTTGTTAATCATCGAGAAACCCGAGAAGGCGACTTTACGGCCTCTGGCGGCAGCTTCCTTCAAAATGAGTTCAATACGAGAAATCTGAGACGAGAAGCAGGAGATAATCACGCGACCGTTGGCATAATTATCCATTACCTTACCAAGGTTATCACCGACGTCAAATTCGGAATGTGGGTGATGACCCGGAGAATCAATATTGGTTGATTCATTGAGCATTAGGTCGATTCCCTCGTTGCGGACGATTTGATCGATGCGCTCGTAATCGGTTTGAATACCCATTGGGTTAGCTTCGCTACGCCAGTCGCCAGAGACATAAATGGTGCCGTTTGGTGTGCGGATAACGATGGCACAGTTACCAGGAATTGAGTGAAGCGTATGAATAAATTCTACAGAAAAATGCTCGGAAACTTGGATTTTTTCGTGCTTAAATGGATCGACTGGACAATAATTCATATCCGGAACGTCGTCAAGTTCGGACATTTGCTTCTTAATCATGCCAAGAGTAAAATCCGTACCGTAAATTGGAATGAGCGGATTAAATTTTGGCAAAAGGTGGCGGCAGGCGCCGATATGATCAAGATGGGCATGAGTGAAGAGGATAGCCTTAATATTTGCCATATTATCCTCGAGATATTTGATGTCCGGGATCATGTAATTGACGCCAGGATAATCCTCGCCAGCAAAAAGTACGCCCATATCAACTACAATCATTTCTTTTTTATACTCAAAAATGGTCATATTTTTACCAATACCAAACTCACCGAGACCGCCAATTGGGATAATGCGGACGGCATCTGGATCTGGACGGGCAGATTTAAGCTTGGCGTTGGTAACTTGTTCCCCGTTGTAGCCATTATAACGAGACTTATTAACTGGTACGCCAATAATATGTTGGGTGGCCTGAGCGTTCACATCTTGAGATAACATTCTCTGGTGATGGACCATTTCGCCCTTCTTGGCTGTAACCGAGAGGTTCACCTTACGCTGCTCCGCCTCAGTCTTAGGCGTTTTTTCGCTTTTTTTGGCCTCTTTTTTGGCGTTTTTAGGGGCCTTTTTGTTTTTAGAGCCACTTGATGCCACTAATTTTGCATCTTGGCCTCCAGCGGCGAAATTTGAGTTAAAATTTCGCTTTTGAGCCTCTTCAAACTGTTTTTTAATATCTGGTAAGCGTTCGGCTCTCATTTGCAGGAGGCGCGCACGGCGCTCTTCTTCTTGTATATTCATTAAAATCCTTTTTTAAATTCAAGTAAAAATAAGTATCTTTATTATAGCGCGGTTCACGCTATTCGTCAACAAAAAATGGCGCTTATTTTTATTTTGCGCCATTTTTATTCTTTAGAATCCGTTGAGTGATTCAATGTCTGCACCGAGGTGACGCAAACGTTCGGAGAAGTCCTGGTAACCACGCTGAATTGGGTAAACGTTGCGCAGAATTGAGGTGCCAGGCGCCGCCAACATACCAATTAAGATTACGACCGATGGGCGCAAAGCCTTTGGCGCGACCAATTCGGCTGGTCGCCAGTTGGTTGGGCCCTCGACATAGACGCGGTGAGCATCGAGCAATTCGACTTTAGCGTTCAAATTTGAAAGTTCGGTCGTATAGACGGCACGGTTTTCAAAAACCCAGTCATGGATAAGGGTGCGCCCCTTGGCAGTAGCCGCAATTACAGAGAAGAATGGCAAGTTATCAATATTTAAGCCCGGGAATGGCATTGGGTGAATTTTATCAATTGGCGCAATGAGCTCGGATTTACGAATGGTTAGATCTACCAACCTAGTATGGCCGTTTTTAGCCAGATACTCTGGCGAACGGTCGATTTTGGCATTCATATTCTTGAGAATTTCAAGCTCAATCTCTAGAAACTCAATCGGTGCACGTAGAACCTTGATTTCGGAATGCGTAACAAGCCCAGCCGCAATGAACGACATAGCCTCGATTGGATCTTCGGATGGATAATATTCAACGTCAACATCGATAGAGTGGCGCCCACGAACAACGAGCGTAGTGGTGCCGATACCGGAAATTGAAACGCCCAATTCTTGAAGATAGAAGCAAACATCTTGAACCATGTAGTTTGGCGAAGCGCCTACAATGGTGGTTTTGCCCGGATGTAGGGCAGCAGCCATCAAAACATTCTCGGTTACAGTATCACCACGTTCTGTTAGGACGATATATTTATCCTCACGAGATTTTACAGCATCCTCATCAACTTCAACTTCATAGAAACCACTGTTACTCATAGCGTCCACTTTGAGACCAAAACTTTCGAGTGCCTTGAGATGCGGTTCAACCGTCCTGACACCTAGCGAACAACCACCGGCATACGGAATGCGGAATTTTTGTCGACGGTGCAGAAGCGGGCCTAAGAACATAATAATGGAACGCGTACGACGTGCAGCTTCGATGTCCATTTTGTCCAATTTTAATTCTTCCGGTGATATAATTTCTAGATCACGATGACGGTTGCGCCAGGTACATTTGACGCCAATTGATTCCAAAACTTCAATAATACGAAAGACTTCTTCGATCCTTGCAACGTGATGCAGGAAAGTTTTACCCGTGTTTAGTAAGGCAGCACAAAGCAGGCCGACGGCGGCATTTTTGGATGAATTAATGGTAATTTCGCCTGATAATTCTTTGCCACCATAAATACGATACGAATGAGAATTTACCCCACCAACAGATAGGATTGGGGTTTCGAGGGCGTCGGAAAGTTTTTTAACCATATCAAGGGAGATGTTTTGGCCACCTTTCTCAATACGATGAATAGCAGACTGCGAAGAGTTGACGGCAGCAGCCAATTCGCCCTGCGTCCACCCTTTTTGAAGGCGAGCATCTTCAATGGCTGCACCAACAATTTCTTGGTAAGTTTTGGTTTTCTTCATAATAATATTATATCACAAAATATATCATAGGATGAATATTTTTATTGGAGAGCTTTGATACCAGGGAGCTCTTTTCCAGTAAGGAATTCGAGTGCCGCACCACCACCAGTCGAGATGAGTGAGAAGTGAAGATCGTGTTCTTCGATCATTTCTTCCACAAAACCAGTCGTATCACCACCGCAAATAATGGTTTCGCATTCGGTTTTTTCACCTAAGATTTCAGCAATCACGGTCGAGGAGGTAGCATAGGCTGGATCCTCGGCTTTACCCATGAGGCCGTTCCAGACCACGGTTTTAGCGTTTTCGAGAATTTTGGCGATTTCAACCGTAGAAACTGGGCCAACATCGAGCTTGTGCCCCTCTGAGTCTTCATCAAAATCACTGGCAACATAGATTTTGTCGTTTGTAGCTTCGTAACCATCAGCGGCAATTTTGCCACCAACAATGATTTTGTCGGCAAGACCGAGGAAAGTATCGATGAGAGGTTTTTTGTCGTCGACTTTGGCGCCGCCAATAATGACGACGAGCGGATGTGATGGATTATCGATGGCTTTTGATAGGCCATTAATTTCCTTCTCGAGCAGCAAACCAGCATAGGCCGGCAAATAATCTGCCACCGCGGCGACCGAAGCGTGAGCTCGGTGCACCACAGCGAAGCCATCCTGCACGAAGAGGTCGGCACCGGTTGCATCGATGATACTTTTAATGAAATCACCAGAATTAGCTTCTTCGCCTTCGTAGAAACGGAGATTTTCGAGCACCAAAATGCCACCTTTTGGCAAGGCTGCGACTTTGGCGGCAACTTTTGCGCCGGCCACATCGCCAACAAAATCGACTTCTTCGACTAGTTCGTTAAGGCGACTAGCAATTGGCTTGAGCGACAGGGCCGCATCATGGCCTTCTGGGCGGCCAAGGTGAGAAATTACAATGATTTTCTTGGCGCCATTCTTGCGCAGATAGTCGAGCGTCGGCAAACTGGCACGAATGCGCAAATCACTCGTGATACTCCCCTCTTCAAGCGGCACATTGTAATCGGTGCGAATTAGCACGGTTTTATCTTTAATGTCAGCATCACGAATGGTTGCGAATTTCATATTTTTCCTTTTTTAGATTACACGGACCTGGATTGTATCAGTACCACCGACTTTGTCCTTGCCACCAGAAACGATGACGGTTGTAAGATCTTTTTTGCCTTCTTCAAGTTGGAGGTAGCCGCTGACCTTGAGTTCTTTAGCGATATCATAGCCATAGTTGTCGGAATATGGACGAACGAAGGCTGAGTTAGCGTAGATTAATGCCATTTGGTTAGCAACGCGTGCATCGCTAGTGACGGTGATGATTGGCAAATTTGGACGTTGTGCAGCAACCGAGATTGCTGTAGCACCGGAAGCGGTCTGACAAACGATAACATCAGCTTCGATCTTCTCTGCCAAGCGAGCAGCGGCGTTGGAAATAGCATCATAGCTTTCGTATTTGCCGGTTGGATCTTGGTTAATCGAAGTGATGCGGGTGTGGTTTTGCGCATAAAGAATAACGCGCTTCATCGCCTTGATGGTTTCGAGTGGGTAATTACCGTTAGCGGTCTCATCGGAAAGCATTACGGCATCAGCGCCCTGAATAACGGCGTTTGCAACGTCGGAAACTTCGGCGCGGGTTGGTTCTGGACTATCAACCATGGAGCTCATCATTTGGGTTGCAACAATACAAACTTTGGAATGGGCGCGGCACATAGCGATAAGCTTGCGCTGGATAATTGGCACAACTTCGGCGCCAGCCTCAACAGCCATATCGCCACGAGCAACCATAATACCATCAGCAGCCTTAACGATAGCTTCTAGGCCTTCGTCGGTTTCGATAGCGCGCTTGGTTTCGATCTTAGCGATAATCTTGGCAGTTGAACCGTGAGCCAAAAGAATTTGGCGGAGATTTTCAATGTCGGATGCAGATTGAATAAATGACAAAGCAACGTAATCATAGTCGCAGCTAGCGCCATATTCGATGTCGGCGAGATCTTTTTGAGTCAAAATATCGCCACCGAAGTTAGTATCAGGAAGGTTGAGACCTTTCTTCGACATAATGAAGCCATCATTTTCGACTTTAACTTTAATAGCAGTATCTGACACAATTTCAATAACGTGAGTACGGATTTTACCATCAAAAATGAAAATTGGTTCGCCAACCTTGGCTTTTTCGGCAAGGTTATATTGAACTGGGACATTAAGAGAGCCATCGTGTTCTTCAATAGCGGCATCAAGAACGAGCTCATCGCCAACCTTGAGGTCGAGATGATTATCCTTGAGTGCGCCGAGGCGGATTTTTGGCCCCTGCAAATCTTGCAAAATAGCTACGGAGCGCCCCTTCTTAGCAGCAGCTTCGCGAATCCATTTAATTTGTTGATCACGCTCCTCGTTTGAGCCATGGGAACAGTTAAGGCGGCAACCGTTTACACCAGCCATAATAGCTTCTTCAATCAATTCTTTAGAATTGGTCGATGGGCCGATGGTTGCCAAAATTTTTGTACGTTTAAATAATTTACTCATATCTTTCCCATTATACCAAATTTTGTGATAAACTTAAGGCGTATGCCGCTAAAAACAAAAAAATCATCTATTTCTTCAAAAAAACGTAATAAAAAAGCCCGCTCAGCCAATGGCGCGCGCGTGGTAATTGTTTTTTGTATCGTGGCAGCGATGGTCGCCGTAGTTGTGGCGGCGGGGCTTCGTTTCCTTTTGACCGACGAAAAAGTTGCCATGCAGAAACTCGATTTTCTCGCCAAAACCTATTATGAAGATTATTATTACGACAACTTCCAGCGAACACTTCAATCCGGCAGCGCTGGCAAGTCCGCGCTCGAGCGCTACTCGAAATACGGCTTCGCGCCAGTCCATTTGCGCCAACTTTTGCTTTTTAATGACGGCGAATATGCTGACTACCGCAAATATTTTGACGGCAAATGCGACACGAATACAACTTTGATTTATTATTATCCGCAGGCGCCTTACGGCAAGACGGATTACACTACTAGTTACGAGCTGGATTGTACGTTTTAGGGGGGTGTAAGATTTTGCGGATTTTTTGAGATCGTTAGGGGGGCGTAAGATTTTGCGGATTTTTTACTGGACTGGAGGATTATAAGATTTTGCGGATTGCTCTTTACAAAAAACGTTTTGTAGTGTAGAATAGTCGTAACTGGTCTCTTAGTATAACGGTTAGTACAACGGGTTTTCATCCCGTCAATGCGAGTTCGACTCTCGCAGAGATCACCATACCAGAGTCAGAGCCAGAAAGAGGCTCTTTTTTGTTGTTTATAACGGAGAAGAGAGGGCTTAAATCCTGCGTTCCAAAAATTTTGTCCTGGATATCAAAGTGTAAGCCGTTTGGAAATAGCATTTTTTGGAACGCCTGTCTCGTCTCGAGGTCGGCGTCTTTCCAGAGTTTGGCCGGCTTGGTCATGAAATTGCACACGTAATCTATTGTGGCTTCATTTAGGCCTTGGTTCCGTTCCAATTTATCAATTTCACGTCGGAGGTCCTGACGCTTTAGTTCTAAGGCTTCACTATATCTGTTTTTATCGTCTATACTGATCTTCCCCTCTAGCATAGCGTCCACCGCTTCTATGAGCTTCTTGGTGCGCTAGAACGGATTAGTGTTCCGCTAACCGATTCAGCAAGCGGGGTTCGCGTGATATGATTTTTATTCAACCGATCAAAACCCAGACAGTCCTTGGTAAGAAAATATACGCTAACACATAAAGTGTGTTGACAAAAATAAAAAACTGCTCTACAATAAAATTATGATAGCTAAATTATTCGAAATTGCGGAAATTAAAATTGGCTACACCTTAAGGGCGGGCTCTTCTAATAATACCAGAAAACAGATTGTCGGGCTAGTCGCCGCTAAGGATTTAGATAGTAATTTCAAAAATATTGGAGAAATTTCTATTTCATCCAATTATAATAATTTTCTCGAAAAAGGCGATATCTTGGTAAAATCTAGAGGCAATTCCGCCGCAGCCAGAGTGTTTAATTGCGATAAAAACAACTGTCTTGCCGCTGCAACTTTATTGGTGGTTAGGTTAAAAACTAAAGATTTTCTCTCAGAGTACATTGCGCTAGTCATTAATAATGCTAAAAATCAGCAATTATTAAAAAACACTGTCCAATTAGATATCACAGTTTCGGGGGGAGAGAAAAAAGCGTTAGAAGAAAAAATAAGAAATTTATCATCAAGTAAAAGCGTTTGTTTAATGAGATTAGAAAGAGTAAAAAGCAATATAGATAGTTTAAAGCACCAACAAGAATTAGATTTAGGAGTAGTGGATGGGAAAATCAAAATTAATTTAGAGAAATTTTTAGAAGGCTTAGGGGGAAAAAATAAAAAAATAAATCGTAATAATTTAAACAAATCTACTAATGACATTTATTTGGAGAAGGTGAAAAAAATGGAGGAG
>JAZUJS010000067.1:0-17054 GCA_045642865.1 Candidatus Nanosyncoccus sp. | reverse complement strand
ATTGATGACTTTACCTTCAGGGCAGGAGCGGAATTGTTGGTACTCATTTGGTTCGCCGGGCGTAACTTGATAAGTGTTACGCCAAATCGGTTGCCCTTTCCCATCAAAACCAATTCGCGCAAAAGACGTAGCTTTCGTCATGCCGCCATCATAGTTTAAAACACCCACAACCTCACCATCCGTATCGATGAGTTCAACTTGGTTGGTAGATGTGGGCACCTTTGTAAATGAGAATTCGCGCGGGTAGTATGAGAAATACGCGTCCGGCAGGACAACACCATCAAGTTCGTAATACTTATTTTTGTAACGGAGTTTACAACCATTCAATAAAATCTGCTCCGTCGTAGGATTAAAAAGTTCAACAAATTGCTCCGACTGGGAATTTTCAAAATAAGTTAAAATTTCGGTAAATTCGAGGCTCACACACTGCTTGGGAATGACTTCTTCGGGCTGAACTTCTTCATAATAACTTGATGGTTGAAATGCGGGAATAAAATCAGCTTCGTGCGAGAAAGTAAAAGTTTCGGCATCACGCACAAGTGTGGTGGGTTTACTGGCTTGAAATGCTTTTTCGCAGCCTTCTTTGCCAGTCCAACACACAGAATCAATCACTTCATCATTCAATGTTAATGTGAGCGGTCCAGCTTTTAGAGCAAGTGTTTTGGCGTAAGTAAGGTGCGCCGGCTCATCCTGAGATGAGCCGGATAAACGAAGGAGTATGCTCTCGCCAGTCATCCAACTATTGTCTGGAAACTCGAGGAGGTTAACCGAATTTCCACTTGAGTTGGTGTAGCCGATTTTTAGACTAGCGAGCGAGATCGGGGTGTCGGAGGAATCGGAACGGGATAGCACAATCATTTCTCCGACATTAGCTTGACCATCAATCGTATAGCCCGGATTGACGGCATGAATGTAAATGATTGGCTTTTCGGTTGCTTGAGCACCTGAACATAACAAAATATTCATGAAGAGGCTTAGACACAAATATGCGAAAAACTTTTTCATGCCGTCTTCATATCAGAAAGAAACTAGATTGTAAACCCCCAACGTGATATAATTTATACATGAGCGTTTTCACCTCTTTGGGAATTTTGTTTTTATCTTTATTCGCTTGCGCTTTTTTACAACTTGCGCCTAGTGTTTTTGCGATTTTCTACCATTACGCTTCCGCTAGAAATTCGCGCAAAAAAGCATTAGATTTAAGCAGTTTTTTTACGGTTGGCATGGCAAGTTTTATCGTAATCGTGCTTTTGCTTCTAAGTTTCATCATTATTAACTTTATGAACGATAACCCTGCACTTTCGATGGATATTTTTGCATGGATTATTGCTGGGCTCCTTATTGCGATTGGCATATTCGTGTTTTGCTTCTATTATCGCAAGGGTGACGGGACGCAATTATATATTTCTCGCAAAATTGCAAAGTCGATTACCTCGATGGCACGAAACGCAAAAAAACCGTCCGACGTTTTTGCACTAGGACTCGCCGTGGGTGTAGCGGAGGTTTTTCTGACGTTGCCGATTTATTGCGTGGTCACTTACGAAATTATCAACTTCCCTGGCGAGATTATTTGGAAGCCAGTCCTATTTATTCTCTTTGTGATTCTTTCCCTAATTCCAACGATGTCAATACGCGGGCAGTTTCTCATGCGCGAGCGCAATCTGGCTGAGATTCAAAGGTCACACGTTAAAAACAAAAATTTTTTCCGTTTCTTGATTGGTTTTTCGTATTTATTGCTCGCCGCAACAATAATTTGTTTTAGGATTTTTTAAATGAAAGCAGAGATTTTTACTTTTAGTGAGAAAGAATTGATTCGAGATTTGAAACTCGAAGCCAAAGCCGTTGGGATTCCGCAGGGTGCGGCGGAGGATTTTGTTGCGAAAACTATTGCGGCAGTAAGTGCAAAAATTGCGAAACGTAAAGTAATGACAAAAATTGACATGGAAAGGATTGTCGCGATTGAGTTAAAGAAATATAACGCCGATTTGGCTTATGTTTACCAAAACCGTGATAAAATAATCTAAATGACAGCGAAATTTGATTACGAATACATTATTATTGGAAGCGGCCCTGCTGGCTCTGCTGCCGCATTGACGCTTGCAAAGTTATCTCGCCGCAAGGTGGCAATTGTTGAAGCTGAGCAACTCGGTGGAGCAGAGCTCAATACGCGCGACATTCCTTATGCTTCCGGCATGCATTTTTCTCATTTGTACTACGAGGCAACACACGCCAGCGATTATGGTATTTCTAGCATGAATTTGCATTTTAATTTCCCTACAGCCGTTGCCTACCAAGAAAATATTGCCAAGGATTTAAGTGGCGATCGACAGGAGCAATTTAAAAAGGCCAATATTGATTTTATTAAAGGTTTTGCTTCTTTTGCCGATGCGAATACGATTATTGTGGGAGAAAAACAATACACAGCGGCAAAGTTTATCATTGCTACTGGCGCCAAATTATCAACCGCTGGTATTGCAGGGACGGAATTTGTTGATTTTCTTACTCCTGAGACCGCGCTAAAAAACCATCGTTTGCCACGCGCAATTTGTATTGTTGGTGGCGGAGCAACTGGTTGTGAAATTGCGCAATATTTCGCCGAACTCAAAGTTAAAACTGTATTAATCGAACGTTCCGATCGTCTTTTGCCGCGCGAGGATGAAGAGGTTGGAAAGGAAATCGAGAAGTATTTTACTGAAAAACTTGGTATTACGATTTTGACAAATGCACGCGTTGTAGCGCTCGAAAAAGATCATCTAAGCAAGCGGGTTGTTTTCAGCAAAAATAATTCCGAGAAAATGGTGCGCGTCGACACGGTCGTAATGGCAACCGGCTCCGAACCGAATGTTGAGCTTGGACTCGAAAATGCCGGTGTCAAATATAAGCGCAGCGGAATTTGCGTCGACAAAAGTTTCCAGACAAGTTGCAAAAATATTTTTGCCGTTGGCGATGTGATTGGTGATGCGAATAAATTTGGTTCATCCACCAACATTGCCTCAATTCAAGGTTCCGTTTTAGCAACAAATCTAGTTTTGAAAGCCAAGAACTTCATCAATTATGACGGATACACGCGCGTGGTAAATACATATCCAGCCATAGCTACTGTTGGCATGAATGAGGATGATTTAATTAGGCGCGATATCCACTGCAAGAAAGCCGTTATTAATTTGACGGACCTTACGGCTGGCAAAATTCATGGTTTGGAATATGGTTTCGTAAAGATTAATGCCGATAAATCCGGTCGCATTTATGGCGCCACAATTATGTCGCCAGACGCACAGGCATTGATTCAGGAGTTGGCGCTGGCAATTCGCCACAAATTGACTATTCACGAAGTGGCTGGGACACCACATCTTGCCAATAGTTACGGGGAAGGTATTAGTCTCGCGGCCAAGAAATTGATTGCGCAATACAAAAAATAAGCAAAAAAATTAGCGCCTGCAAAATGGTGCTATTTTTTTAGCTTATTCATGTGGTTGTGGGGGCTGGATTTGAACCAGCGACCTTTTGGTTATGAGCCAAACGAGCTACCAGGCTGCTCTACCCCACGACGTATCTATTATTATACTCCTATTGGAGGAATTAGTCAAGCTTATTTTCTTTTTGCCAGAGAAACACTGGAAGAAGATAGATATGAATTGCGTTTGGCAAGCCCGCAAAGAATAACAGTGAAAAACTATAGGCAATTAATAACGTGAGATAAATCAGGCAGGAACGATGTGAAGCTTGCAATAATTTTGCAAAATAAATTATCGCGACGACCAGGAGAGAAACACCAACAAGGCCAGCTTCCAATAAGATGCTGATGAATTGATTTTGGACGATTTCTTTCGGTGAACCAGTTTTATTATTCTCATATAATGCGATGCCGGCGCCGCCTAAACCAGTGCCAACGAATATCGTTTTGGGATTTTGTCGCCATATTTCAAGGCCCCATTTCGACAAATCCATACGTACCGCTGTTGACTCCTCGACGTAGCCATCAAAAACAGATGATTCTGGCGCAGATTCTTCTACCTGCTCGTTGGTTTTTTCTTCACTTGGCGTCGCTAGTGGCTTTTCGATATTAATATCGATTACTCCGAGTGATAACTGATTAAGAACTTTTGAGATACCGGTTAAATAGGTATCATTCGTCGGCGACCAGGCAGAGAAAAGGCCTTGCAAGTTAAGAGTAAAAACAAAGGCAACGGCAGGAATAGCAATAAAGAGGAATGGGCGGGCGGTTTTTTGCTTAATTAACTCGACAACCATGAGAACAAGCAAGGCTAGAGCAAACGAGAAGATGGCGCCACGCGAGAACGTGAAGAAAAGTGTCGACGAGAAAATAAAAGTTAAGAGTAGCTGTTTTTTGTTGGGCTTTTTAAAATATTGCCAAAGCGAAACAACGGCCGGAGCGAGCAGGAGGTTGCCCATAAATTGCGGTTCGATCGCAAAACCATTTGGATGAGGAAAGCCAAAAGCGTGTACAGTGCAACCTTGACACAACAATGTCACCTCGCGCGAAATACCGCTTACATCCAGAATACCTTGCAGCCAACACCACGCACAGGCAACGAGTGAAGAAATATAAAATGACTTCATAAAATTCTTCTTCGGGAAGAAACGGCCAAGCAAAATCAGCGCATAGATGGCGATAAAAATGAGCCAGAGAATGCCGACGGTGAGGACGGCGCGAAGTTGATTCGGCGACCAGAGAATGGAAAATGTTAAATAGAGCGGAAAAAGCAAGGGAAGCAAAAATTTGTACGAAATTTTTATTTTTTCAATGAAAATTAAAATAACAGAGAGGATTCCAAAAAGTACCAGCCAAATTAATGGCAAAGACAATTCCAAATTCATGGATTCGGTGGCGCCAATCGAAATTATTGGGTAGTACGACAAAAAGAAAACTGCCGGCGCTGCGATAACTAACGCCTTAAATGAGCTTTGGAGGAATTTACGGAAGGTCATTTGGCAATCCTTTTAACATTGTCGGCGATAAATTTCGTCGCCTCTTCGTCGAAACGGTCCACCGAGAAGTAATCTACCGAATTGGAGACT
Source organism: Candidatus Nanosyncoccus sp. (assembly GCA_045642865.1). Classification (GTDB taxonomy): domain Bacteria; phylum Patescibacteriota; class Saccharimonadia; order Saccharimonadales; family Saccharimonadaceae; genus Nanosyncoccus. Next base: position 12,014 of record JAZUJS010000067.1, on the reverse strand, counting down.
TTTTGGCGGTCAAAAGTCATCGTTTCAAATTGGTCGAGGGCAGAGACTAGAGAATCGACGGTTTGCTCCGTGAACATTAATCCGTTCTGCTTGTTAATAACATAATCACGCGCACCGCCTTCGCGGTAGGCAATGACTGGGCAGCCGGCGGCTAGGGCTTCAACTGGCGCGATACCGAATGGCTCCAAGCTTGGGAAAATATATCCTTTAGCAGCAGAAAGGTAAGTTTTTAATTCGGATTTTTTCATAAGTGGCAAGAAATGGATCCATGGGGCATCCTTGGCAAGTTTGACTAGCTTTTTATGTTCTGGGCCCTCGCCAATAACGACAAGTTTGCGCTGAGTTTTAACGCAAGCCTGGACGGCGAGGTCGAGGCGCTTCCAGTTTACTTGACGAGATGTAACAATATATGTTTTAGCTAAGTCCAAGTTTTCCACAGCCTGCGAAAAAGCTTGCTCTTGACTTTTGCTTGTTTTATTTTGCTGCTTTGCTATCTCAGCTTCTTGACTTTTTGTGCTTTTATTTTTTTCTATGATTTGACATTTCCCTTTTTCTATTTTGAAATCGGAAATCTCCACCGGTGGGTTGATAATTATGGCGTCACGCTCGTAGTATTTTTTGATTTGTTCCTGGGCGTGTTTAGAAATTGTAATAAAATAATCCGGCTTCTGAGCCGCCTTAAAATCGGCTTTGCGCAATGGCCTAACAAAAAGCTTAAAGCAAGCGCGAACGAGTGGATTTAAAATGCCAAAACCTGGGTTTTTGACGTAATCATCGTACATGCCCCAATAATACTGAGTTGGTACGTGACAATAGCAGAAATGGACCGCTTTTCCCTTTTTGACGGATTTTGCCTCGGCGCCAGTGACGGAAATAATCATATCGTAATCTGATAGGTCGAGGTGGTTAAAATAGCTTTGGCGAAGTGGACCTAAAAAACGACGCAGGCAGGATGGGAAAATCTGAAGCCAGCCGGTACGCACATCAGCATCATTAAACCAATCGATGCCCTTTTTGTTGTACTTGGACGTGTAAATTGGTGCATCTTTGTAGAGTTTGTGGAATTCGAGCAGGACTTTTTCCGCCCCGCCCACATTTGTGAGCCAGTCACAAACGATTGCTACTTTCATTTTTTCGTTCCTTCACCTTTGAAGATTGTGATGATAGTACGGAAGAAAATCTGCAAATCCATCCAGAGTGTCCAGTTGCGCACGTAGTAGATATCAAGAGCGCGGCGTTCTTCGAAGGAGATTTCACGGCGTCCGGAGACTTGTGCGAGGCCGGTTAAACCAGATTTGACAGACAAGATGAGCGAACGGTCGCCATAAGTACGCAGTTCGTCCGGCAAAAGGGCGCGTGGACCGATTAGTGAAATATCACCTTTCAAAATATTGAACAGTTGAGGTAATTCATCAAGCGATGTTTTACGAATGAAACGACCAAATTTAGTAATGCGTGGATCCTTGGCAATAAAATCACCATTGGCGCGATATTTTTTGATTAATTCCGGCTTCCCCATTTTCTTGAAGGCTTCTTCTGCCGTCATGCCACTATATTCCGGTTTCATGGAACGAAATTTATAGCATTTAAACTTGCGGTTATAGCGCGTTAAGCGCCAGTCGCCGTAAATTGGCGAGTGCTTTGGGTCAGAAAGTTTTGAGATGAGCCAAATAATCGCCATTGGGATGGCCACCAAGATAATTGCAAGAATGCTGAATATAATATCAAAAGCGCGTTTAATCGTAGCATAGCCACCATAAAGCGGCGTAGTTTGGACCAACATGGCTGGAGTATTGCCGATTAGTTCGAGCTCGCCAAGATGAGTCGAGAGCGCGGTTTCACTCGGGATAAAATAATAAAGGATGTGGTGCTCGAGAGCCTTTTTATAGACATATTCGGTTTTCTTTTCATCAGTTTGGAAGATGACGTCTGGATGCGCGTTTTTGATGGCTTCTTTAATTGAAGAATATTGCTTGAGACGCAATTTTTTAGGGATAAATTTCTTGTTCGAAACGATGCCAGCGATGCGATAGCCAGATTCTGGAGTGGTTTGAATATAGCTAGCTAGATGCTCCGTGCTTAGATTGTTGCCGACAATTACAACACGCTGAATGCCATAATCTTTACGAAAAATTTGGCGCGAAATCAGACGTACACAGCTGCGCTCTATAGTCAAGAAGACGAGACAGAACGCCATCGAAAGCAACGCCACGATGCGAACTGGAAAAATATTACCATTAGTGAAAAAATCGTACGTAATAAGCGCCGCAACGCTGAGGACAGAGGAAATAGCAATCCTGCCATATTCAGGTAAGCGAGTGCGACCCATGAAAATGCTTTTCTTATAGAGACCGAGCGCCGCTAGCACAATGAGCATAATTGGGACAAGAAAAACAATCGCAATGACAAATTCTACGATGTCGGATTCGAAATAATACGGGCGCGGATCAACATAAGAACGCACAAAATACGCCACAGCAAACGACAAAATTAATGCGATAGCGTCGCCAAAAATAAGAGAGAGGCGAATGATAAAATCGGACCTTTTCCGCATACGTATATTATAACATAAAATCCAGAAGCGCGCGCCAGGCTCAAAAAAGAGAAAGCAAGCTTTCTCTTTTTAATTCGCACCTTAGTGAGGCGGCGCTTGCGCGCCAGGCTCACCTGCGATTGCTCAAAAAAGAGAAAGCAAGCTTTCTCTTTTTAATTCGCAATCTTGGTGAGCCGGGTGGGACTTGAACCCACGACACCAAGCTTAAGAGGCTCGTGCTCTAACCAGCTGAGCTACCGGCCCAAGACATTTATTATTATACCAAATTTTCGAAAAAATACAATATCTAAAATACTTACCCGATTAGAATCAGGATTATTGCGACCCAGAAACTAGTGTTTTTTTGTTTTGGAGGTTTTTGGAGATTTCTTTTTAGCAATAAGGCGCATAATGACAAGGATAATAATGCCACCAATGGCGATGATGCCAGCAATTATTATTATAATGAGGAATAAATTGCTATCTTTTTTAGTGGTATCGGACGAGTCGGAATCGTTTTTGGCTGGCTGAGTTTGATGGTTCTTATCTTCTACCGGCTCAACTGGTTCGGTATATTGGCTATCGACTTCATTAATCCAACCAGTAAAATCATTACCTGCATGATAAAACCATCTACTATTTTCGGCGCAGCCTTCGCTGTAATTTTCTTCGTTCTTAAATTGCAAGCACGCCTCGTAGTCATAGGTCATAGTTTGTTGGCCGGATATTGTTAGGGCGAGTTTGTTGCCATTCGGAAGATCGTAGATTGCGGTTTTTTCATCCACTTCCCCTTCGGTTTTACGATATTCGGAGAAGGAGCGGCGATAATACACTTCTTCGGCTTGATCAAAATGAACAATACCATTATAGCCGTTGTAATTTACGCAAAAATAGTTCATATTGCTTGTTGCGCAAGTAACTGCAACTTCAGTGAACGCCGGAATGGTTGCAGTAGTCATGGAAAGGTTGGCATCCAGATAGAGTTCGAGGTCCGCAATAGTCATATACTTTTTATCAACAACTTCCGCAACGCCATCTGCCGCTTGTGATTTTTCGCCGAACGTCACCCAACCTTTGATGCTACCATACTCTACATAATACGAAAATAAGGAGTCTGCACTATAGGAATGCTTTATGTTGCTAGAAATATTAATGCCAACTGGTAATCTGCCTATCAAATTGGCTTTGCCTGGATATGGCGAGTCGTAGACTTTCGCTTCCCTGAATACATAGAATTGAATTGCATTATCCATATAGAGCGCCACCAAATCGTCTTGCCCACCAAATGTTCCATCACCAATAGCATCATAATAGACCCAACCGGATTCGCCTTCATAATCTTCGACAAAGACGAAGCGGCCGTTTTCCAAGTTGTTTACCGAGAGGACGGTGCCAACTGGGATTTGCTTTTTGACTGAACCAAACTTGGCGCTTGGATATTCCCTGAGCTCAACACCTTCCTGAAAAACAAATAACTTATAAGGCTCGGCAATTTTAGTAGCCGACGATTCTTCACCCTCAACCGCCTTCATAAATTCAATGTCTTTTTCATCAATGCGGCACCTTGCATCCGAAGACGAACATTCGACCGGCTCGATGTAACCTAAAACATCGCGCACATTAATGAGCGAATTGTAGGAAATATTATCAATACAGGCTGGAGATTGGTCGGTATAAACGCAGGCGCCAGATGGATTGGTGATTTTGACCTGATATTCATCCGCTACGATGGGTAGAGTGTTATCGGCGAAGACAGTGGCCGCACAGATGATTGGCAGAGCGAGTGACACTAATGATGAAATGAAGACTTTTTTCATTTTTTCTCCTTACGTTTTTGAGTTTTACTTTGTTTCGGAATCAGAATCAGATTTGTGATGATTGCGATTCTTGAGGAATTGCATGATTTTATCTTTTTTCCAGATTGCTAATCCTAGCAAAAGAACAACAATCACCGAAATAATGATGACTGGGGCAAGGTTTTCTTCGCCGAGGCCCATGCCAACATAATTCATCACAACGATTGACGGCAAACGACCGGCAGTAATAAGGAGTAATAATTTGCCGAACGGAACGTTGGTAAGGCCAGCCATGTAGCCAACCATATCGTCCGGAAGGCCAGGCAAAAGAAAGATCAAAAACAAAATAACTGAGGCATTGTCACCAAGTGCGAAATCAAACTTAGCAATAGCATCTTTCTTGAAGAACTTTTCGAGCAGCGGACGACCGAATTTGCGGGCCAATAAAATAACAATAATGTAGCCAAGCGTACCACCAATAAGACTCCAGAGAATTCCCCACCAGCCAAAAAGGTAACCACCAACACCACCGACCACTTGCCCAGGTATCGGAGCGAGAATAATTTGCGCAATTTGCAAAACAATGTAGAGCAATGGGCCAAAAACACCCATATCTTGGACGGCCTTGACGACAGTGTCACGGTTGCCAAGGAACGAGGTAATTGGCCCATCGGCGGCAATATCCCAAATGACATAGCCCAAAACCAAAAGAACACCTACCAAAATCGCAATGAGCTTAGCCCACGTTTTTTTGGAGATGTTCTTTTTAATGATAGACATTAAATGCCCTTAATTATTTGGCGTATTCGACAGCGCGAGTTTCGCGGATGACGTTAACCTTGATGACACCAGGATAGCTCATTGTGGCTTCGATTTTGTCAGCAATATCACGAGCAAGCTTCAAAGCGGAAAGATCATCGATTGATTTTGGTTCAACGATGACGCGAATTTCGCGACCAGCGGAAATAGCGAAGGCTTTATCAATGCCTGGGAAGCTAGTGGCAATATTTTCGAGGTCTTTCATGCGTTCAGCAAAGTTCTCAGCAGAGATGTTGCGGGCGCCTGGACGAGCGGCAGAAATTGCATCAACAATTTTAACAATCACAGCTTCTGGAGTGGTTGGCTCAATATCATCGTGATGAGCAGCGATAGCATGGACGATTTCGTCGGACATGCCATATTTTTTGGCGAGCTCAGCGCCGATTTCGGCATGCTTACCTTCAATTTTGTGAGTAACGGCTTTACCGATATCGTGGAGAAGAGTTGCGGTCTTGGTAATGCGTTTATCAGCACCAACTTCTTCAGCAATCATGCCAGCCATGTGGGCCATTTCTACAGAGTGAAGAAGCACGTTTTGGCCGTATGAAGTACGGAACTTAAGTTCGCCGAGAAGGTGGAGAATTTCGTGTGGAATACCAACGACACCAACTTCACGAGCAGCATCTTCACCGGCGCGGACAACTTCCTTTTCGATTTCTTTCTCAGCTTTAGCAACAGATTCCTCAATTGAGGCTGGATTAATGCGACCATCTTTCATGAGGCGTTCCATAGCGTAGCGAGCAACCTGGCGACGAATTGGGTCAAAGGAGCTCAAAACGACCATACCTGGAGTATCGTCAACCATAATGTCGACACCGGTAGCGCGTTGAAGAGCTTGAATGTTGCGACCTTCCTTACCAATAATGCGGCCCTTCATATCATCATCAGGGAGCTTAAGAGCGGTAATAGTACGATCAGCAGTCACTTCAGAGGACATGCGTTCCATAGCGGTAAGAAGAGCGGCCTGCGCGGTTTCGTCGATATCGTGCTTGATTTCCTTTTGTTCCTTATTGATAAGAGCAACAAGATCTTGCTTGATGTCGTTTTCGGTCATCTGCATGAGTTTTTCGCGAGCTTCTTGCTTGGAAAGACCAGCGATTTTCTCGAGTTTCTCGTGCTGCTTAGTACGGATGTCGCGAATTTCATTCTTGAGGTCCTCAAGTTCTTTTTCTTGTTTGACGAGACGCTCAGATTTTTTCTCGAGTTGATCAAGTTTAGCATCGAGCGTATTTTCGCGTTCAGCGAGACGATTCTCGGTCTTTTTCCATTCTCTGCGACGATCATTTTCTTCGTTTTGATTCTTAGCGGTGAGCTCAGCAGCTTCCTTTTTAGCATTCAAAACGATATCAGAAGCTTCGTTTTTGGCCTTGCGAATGAGATCATCGGCTTTGTTTTTGCCACCATTCTCTTTTTTCTTGTTGTAGGCAAAAATTATGACCACGCCCAAAGCTAAACCAGCTACGGCAGCAATAATAGGAATTGCAATTTCCATGATTTCCTTTCTAATTGTCGTGTCGATATTTTTCTCTATACCGACGGGGTAACAAATGAATATAAATTAATAAATTTCCAATTATTATTATAGCACGAAAAATTATGCGCCCATAGTTTTACTAAAAAATAGCCCCATGGGAGGGGCTATTTTTCATGAAGCGGTCTTGTTTATTAAGCGCCAATACGATCTTTGGCATTTTTGCGAGTAGCATTATGCTCAATGTATTCGATAATTTTTTCAGCAACGTTGCGGCCGGTAATTTTCTCAATACCGAATCCAGGTGAAGCATTGACCTCTAGGACGAGTGGTCCACGATTAGAACGCATAAGGTCAACACCGGCGATATGGAGGCCCATAGCCTTGGCGGCATTAATGGCAACTTTCTTTTCTTCGTCGGTAAGTTTAATGATAGTCCCCTCGCCACCCTTGTGGAGGTTAGAGCGGAAATCATCATTAAGTGATTTACGTTGCATACTAGCAACTACACGGTTACCAACGACGAATGCACGAATGTCGGTACCAGCAGATTCCTTAATATATTCCTGAAGCAAAATGTTCGTACCATCCTCATTGTAAAGATAGAAGGCCTGAAGCGCAGATTTAGCAGCTTTCTTAGTATCGGCGAGAACAACGCCGTTACCGTGAGTACCAACAGCAAGTTTAATAATTACTGGGAGCTCAAGTTGATCAAGAAGGTCATCAATATCAGCAGTGTTACGCGAAACGAGGGTTTTTGGAGTATCGATACCATTCTTAGTGAGAATCTGGGCAGCGCGGAGCTTATCACGTGTACGGGTGATAGCAATAGAATTAGCAGCCGACCAGATGCCTTGCATCTCGAATTGGCGCACGATTGTACAGCCATATTTGGTCATACTGTTTGAGATACGTGGCAAAATCGCATCAAATCCTTCGAGTTTTTCGCCATGATAAAAAATGTTTGGATGCTTTTCATCAAGTGAAATATAGCAGTTTTTATACTTAATAACCTTTACCTCGTGACCGCGTTTTTCAGCTTCCTCGACGAGGCGCTTGGTTGAATAATTGGCATTGCCATTGGATAGAATTGCAATTCTCATTTTGCTACTCCTTCGTTTTTAAAATATTTTTGATGAAATTCGTATGGATTCTGTTTCATTTCTTCGGTTAATTTGTGGGTGTTGTGATTTTTCTTAACTGAAACAGCTTTTTGTGATACGTCAACTAAATATTTGTTTTTTAGTGTACGCTTACCTATTAAAATTGGAAAGTTATTTTTTTCGCGGCTTGCCAGTGTCATTAGTGCATTGATTTTGCGTGTTCCTAGTCTAATCATAATATGCGTACGATAAAAAATCTTTTCTTCACCATGTGAGCTACGTGTTACAACAACTTTATAGTCATTAGTTTCGATCGTTTCTCCGGTGTAGAATTCGCTTTTTGGCCCAAATAGTTTGAACTTTAGGGTCCCTTTTTTATCAACCTCAACATCAGACACCCAAATTGCTGACGAATCAGCGCCGGTGTCGATTTTGGCCGGGACACGTTGCCCCATAACCTCAACGTAGACGTTTGAACCAATAATATTTTTTTCCATAAAAACGTATTCCAAATTAATTGGACCCTTTAATTATAGCATAAAATGCTTATTTTGTCTAGATGGATATGCCTATTTTTTTGCACCAATCGTACCGACGGTGCGCATTTCGTAGGCGAGACGGGATTGCTCGTCATCTTTAATATTGGATTTTCCAGAGAGATAAAGCGTATCAAACAGTTCCAGATCATCAATATGCGATTCAATATACTTCCAAACCTCGGTGGAACCATTATAATAAGCGAGATCTTTGAAATTCGGGAGTTCACCCGTGCCACGGAAGCAACGCTGGACATCATTGATAACCGTATTTGTTCCCTTGCCGGTGAGTTTTCGAATAGCCATCTGAATATCGTAAATTTCACGGAAATTTTTATGCTTAAAGGTCGCGAGACCAATATTAATATAGTGATTACGACCTGATTCTACGGCCTTGCCATTAATGCCCTGCTCAGCGCACTTCGCGATGCCCTCCTCAATCGATTCATTGCCAGGGAGACCAGAGGAGAAGATTTTGATTTTTTGGCCAACATATGGCAACGCGCGCATGACATGGGTTCCTAATTCGTGCACGATAAGTTCGCGGCAGCGTTTGTTGGTGTATGGAGCTTTGACATGTTTTGGAATACGAATTTCGCGATCATCGTGATTGACGCTGAGGTTTGCGGTTTCGTTCGTAGTGATGGCGCGGTACGGAATGGTTCCTTCACCAAATTCGTCTTTGATTATTTCATTAAAAAGGTCGCAAAGTTCTTCAGGGGAAAACTCTGATTTTTCCTTCGGTACGTGCTTAAGAAACGGCTCAAAGAAAAGATTGGCGTAGTGATGAAATTTTTCGACAGTTTCGGGCTTTGGATGGTAGGCGCCACCATTGATTTTTTTGATGTAGCCAATGTTGGAAATCATTTGTTCGTAAAGTGCGTGATCGGCCGGCGAGAGATGTTCGGTATCGATTGCATCAATTTCCTCACCCAGAATTGCATAAAAGGTATCCTCATCTGGCTTGCCGTAAAGCGCCTCATTGGTTTCGCGGTGATATGCGGCCGCTTCGGCCTTTTCCTCTGGCGTGGTAGCCATATTATAACGATAATTGGCCTTCAAAAAATTAAGTTCGTTGCGGCCATAGTCGGCTACTAGCTCACAAATGCGATCTTCGCGATAGTCACCAAAATGCGCGTCCATGCTGACATGATCGATGGTTTCGAGGTCGGCATAGACCTTGGAAATATCCAAGAAACCATACTCGTTGCGAGGATGGACGAGGTCGGGATTATTCACGAATTCTTCTTTGGCGGCTTTATCGTTGGAAGCATTAAGGCGCTCATAGACCTCAAAATTAGCAATCTCACTCAGGAGCGAAATGGTTTCGTAGAACTTTTCACCATTATCGTTTGAAGATTCGGCGGTAGGGGTTTGGATGTTTTTATTTTGCAGATTGCCCATGAGTTTATCATAGCATAATCGCTTATGTTTTGCATCAAAAAACTCCTTAGACGGAGTTTTATGCTTCATATAATATTAGAAGAAAATGCGCTCGTTAATACGAGTCTCAACGAGGCCAGTATAAACATTGCGCACAACAATATCGACGCCGTTGCTGGCGCGCTCGATGCGATGAGTGACATTCCCATTAGCATCACGAACGACTAGCGAATTGCTTACGAGACTTCCCTCAATCCGTGAGCAGGTGCCGTCTGGTGCATGATACAAAATGCCATTCCTGACTAACATATCTTCTAAATATCCCATTTTTTCCTTTCGGTTGTTGGTAGTTTAAACCAAAATCAAAAGAAATGCAAGCACAGGCTTTTTATTTTTTAACAGGGAGAAATTTTATCCCCAAAAACCACGTTTCTTGGTGCTGCGGAACTCTTCGAGGAGCTCTTTTTGACGCTTGGAAAGATTCTTTGGTGTCTCAACAATTACAGTTACAATGTGTGGACCACGATCACCATCGGCGCGGAACGGAACGCCGTGACCAGAAAGCTTGAACGGGGTACCAGATTGGGTGCCGGCCGGAATCTTCATCGTGATTTTGCCATCTACGGTTTCGACGTCAATTTCGCAACCAAGCGCGGCATCTGCCATGCTGATTTTTTCTTCACTCAAAATAATGTTACCTTCGCGCGTAAGAGCTTTGTGTGGCTTGACACGAATGCGAACATAGAGATCACCTTTCTCGCCATCTGCGGTTGGGGCTGGGCCACCTTTACCACGGAGACGAATTGACATGCCGTCATCGATGCCGGCTGGGATTTTAACTTTAATATCTTCACCCTCGTTGGAAATGGTTTTAGTAGTACCAAAAATTGCTTCTTCAAAAGTTAACGTGACGTTGGTTTGATAGTCCGCACCGCGGCGTGGACGGCGAGCGCCACCACCGAAGCCAAAGAGATTGCTCAAAATGTCTTCGAAACCACCAGCGCCACCGAAGTCAAAGTTGAACGATTGACCGTTAAAATCAAAACCGCCAGCGCCACCACCGAATGGGTTACCGCCACCGGCGCCATTGACGCCAGCATGACCGAATTGATCATAACGAGCACGTTTTTGTTTGTCACTCAAAACGTCGTGTGCTTCATTGACCTCTTTAAATTTTTCTTCGGCTGCTTTATCGCCAGGATTTTTGTCGGGATGGTATTTAATCGCAAGTTTGCGATAGGCTTTTTTAATTTCATCATCAGATGCGTTTTTGGAAACGCCAAGAACTTCATAATAATCACGTTTTGCCATGTTCTACATTATACGCTTCTGGCAGTCTTAATGCAAGAGTGCTAATTTATATCTGTTATTTTGGTCTTGTGATGGTTTTTTATGTTATAATTCACGTTAAAGGAGAATTTAATGAATAATAACATTACAAAGATTTTTCTAGTTCTCAACTCCGGCTCTTCAAGTGAAAAGTTTTCACTTTACGAAGGCGAAGATGAGGTCTGCTCACTTTACTTCGAAGGTATCGAAGAGGACGGTAAAAAGAAGTTTATCTGCACAATTTCCCGTGCCGACGGTTCTGACGAACGTGTCGACAAAACTTGGGATACGCTCGACGTAGCTTTTGCCGAGGCTAAGGCCATTTTCGAGAAGGAAGGTTTCATCAATGATGCTCATCCACTCGATGGTATTTTGGTTCGCGTCGTTGCAGCTGGAAAGTATTTCTCTGCTCATCACATCGTTGATGAACAAACTTTCAAAGAACTCGACAAAGTTCAAGTTACAAACCCGCTACACGTGCCTGGCACTTTGCGCGGTATTAAAAACGCCCAAGCCACTTTTGCTGGCGTGCCGGTAATTGTAATGTCTGATTCTGAGGCTTTGACTCGCGATACACGTCGCGATATGGCCTATGCTTTGCCAAAAGAACTCATTGAAGAGTTTGATCTTGGTCGTTGGGGCGCCCACGGTGCATCATATGGCTACATGCGCGAACGCGTAAAAGAACTCGGCTATGAGGCACCAAAGATGGTAATTTGCCACCTTGGTTCTGGCTGTTCAGTAACTGCTTTTGAAAACGGCGAGCCAGTTTATACTTCAATGGGCGAAACTCCGCTTGAAGGTTTGATGTCGTCAACTCGTACCGGTTCAATCGATCCAACCATTGGTGCTTTGCTTGCCGATAAGCTCGGCGCAGCTGAGGCCATTAAAGTTATGAACAAACAGTCTGGTTTGCAGGCTTTGGCTGGCTCGAATGATATGCGCGAAATTATCGCCGGTTTCGAGGAGGGCGTTGCTGATGCTGCCGTTGCTTTCAATATGTTTATCGATGGCGTAGCCGGTAAGATTGGTGAGTTTGCCGCT
>JAZUJS010000066.1:0-2292 GCA_045642865.1 Candidatus Nanosyncoccus sp. | reverse complement strand
GATGTCTTTCAGCCGGGCGCACTCCTGAACCGGCATCATCCGAACCTGTCTCATGATCTCTTCTGCTGTAATGTAGTCGTTCGTTCCTTTCACTTTTCTGTTTTTAACGGCAAATTCAGTCTTTTATTGTACTAGAGCCTTAAAAAATTGGCTTCTTGGATTAGAAGAGCCATTGTAAAAGTTAAAAGGCTTCCTGGAGCCATCAAACAGTTTTTCTATTATGTGGAAAATGGGACTGTCAAAGTAGAAACGGAAACGCGTATTGCTACAGATGAGGAGATTGACGAACTTCGCGGAAGCATGACTGAAAAACAATGGAACGACTTTGTCAATGGTAAGGGAGCCCATGTAGCTGACATTGAGAGAGGAGAAGATGACTAACAATTATTTTAATAGATAAAATATGGAATTCAAAAATAAAACAAAAAATCGTGTTAACGATGATGGTCAACAAAAACAAGGTTTAAAAACCATGTTTAAAGAAGCTGTGAAAAAAGCAGAAGAAGATCAAATGTTTTTCAATTCAAGATTGAGAATCTTTGAAGTGATTCCGTTAAGCAAAGATGTCCAAACAGCTATAGTCGATTTACATATTAGTAAGCATATCTTAACTTATGAGGTGACGTTCGACTTATTTTACACAAAATCTGATGGTAAAGTTATGGTTACCAAATGTTTTCATACTGTAAATCTGACTAGGCAGGGGTGTATTCCAGCGTATTTAATTGACGAAGTGACGAAATTTGGTAAAGCTGATGTGAGGTTTGATTCCGTTGATATTGATATTTTGTATAACGAACGTTCTGTTAAGGTGAATGAAGAAATCTCTTATTCGGAATTGCTTGAAGAGTGCAAGAATGAAGGAATTACAAATCTTGTTCTTATAGATAGGGTGTTCTATACTCGTATTGAATGCTATAGGAATGGTGCTTTTGAAGACGCAATTCATGTGGCATTAATTAAAGAGTTTCCTGATTGTGTGAGTGTAACTTTATATCCATGTAAATCTGTAGAGCTTTTAGTCCGATAATTGTGGCCTATTATGTACAGATGGGGATTTTAGTATATGATAGAAATTTCAAGATGAGCAAAAAAAGCTGAAAAAATTCCATTTTTTGTTTGAAATTATCTTGTATAATATATTGAAAATCAGTTGTTTTGTAGAGAGTTTTTAAAGATGTTTACTATGAAAATGCAACTTAATTTTGACCAATTACTTACGCCCTGATTGTCATCATGGTTGTCGCCGCCATCATCACACCGCCCGATTTGATGACGTTAATCTTGGTAACGATTCCGCTTTACTTGCTCTATGAAGTGAGCATTATTGTCCTGAAGAGGATGGAAAGACGGAAAAACAGACATCGTTGAATGTCTCATGTCTGAAAAGGTTTGAGTTATTTCACATGAAAAAAATATAAAAAATCGAGTTATCGCCATATAAAAACTGAAAATACTCGGCGATAACTCGTTTTTTTTGCTTTATTTACCCGTTGGCGGAATTAGAAAAAGATCAAAAAACGGATGAAATAAATGGAAAAAAATTGCACATATCATTGATTTTCAGTAATTTTATGGTTGAAAAATAACAGATAAATCACAGGAGAATCACATGTACAACTTTTGCGCAAAATTCCAACAGATCCTTGACATTTGCAAGTGTCATAGCGAAAATCTCGTCAATTCCCTCGGGAACGTGCCCCGTCGCGGTGCCGTTCCCCGTTTCTCCGACCTTGAGGTGATAGCATTGAGCATGACGGCCGAAGCATTCGGCATCGACAGCGAGAACTACCTGTTCCACATGCTCTCCCAAAGCGGGGGCGGAATCCCGAACCTCATATCCAGGAGGCAGTACAACGACCGCCGCAAGTCCACGGCTGGGCTGTGCGAGGAAATCCGCAAGAGGATTGCCGGCGACATCGACGGCGGCGAGCACTGCTTCATCGTCGACTCGAAACCCATAGAGGTCTGCAAGCCCGCACGCTCCAGACGCCGCACGATGGGCCGCGGCGACACCAAAAGGGCACCGTCATACGGCTACTGCGCATCCCAAGGGAAGTATTACTACGGCTATAAGCTTCACGGACTGATTGGCACAAGCGGCGTGTTCCACTCATACGACATCACCGCCGCTAACGTCCACGACATCAACTATCTGGACGACGTCATGCTGGAGCACCACGGCTGCGGCATCATCGGCGACAAGGGCTACATCGGTGCAGAAGTGCAGCTTGACCTTTTCGAGACGGCCAGCATCAGGCTGGAAACGCCTCCGCGTTCCAACCAGAAGGG
>JAZUJS010000065.1:0-4861 GCA_045642865.1 Candidatus Nanosyncoccus sp. | reverse complement strand
AGATACTTCTTCACGAAATCAGGCAGATTGTTCTTGGTTTCCTCAACGCTCCATGGTGAGTTGTAAAGGAATGTGCCATTGTCTTTCAGACCTCTCAGGCAGTCATACTTGCTGAGGTATGAAGGAACGTGGACAGCGACGAAGTCAGGAGTACCGACGAGGTAAGGAGCCAAAATAGGCTGGTCACCGAAACGAAGGTGTGAGCAGGTGTAGCCGCCTGATTTCTTCGAGTCGTAGTCGAAGTAAGCCTGGCTGTATTTGTTGGTGTTGTCACCGATGATCTTGATGGAGTTCTTGTTAGCACCCACAGTACCATCAGCGCCAAGGCCGTAGAACTTAGCCTCAAAAGTTCCCTTCGGAAGGATTGAGAACTCAGGAAGGATTGGCAGTGACTTGAAGGTGACGTCATCGACGATACCGACAGTGAACTGGTTCTTTGGTTCGGCAGCTTCCATGTTGTTGAACACGGAGAGGATGTGAGCAGGTGTGGTGTCCTTTGAAGAAAGACCGTAACGGCCGCCAACGATGACTGGCTTCTTCGGGCAGTTCTTGAAAGCTTCGACGACATCCAGATAGAGCGGATCGCCGTTTGCACCTGGTTCCTTGGTACGGTCGAGGACCGTGATCTTCTTGACGGTCTCAGGCATCACGTCGCGCAGATACTTCACGCTGAACGGGCGATAGAGGTGGACGTTGATCATACCGACCTTCTTGCCTTCGGCGTTCAGCTTGTCAACCACAGTGCGGATGACGTCGTTGATTGAACCGATTGAGATGATGATGTTTTCGGCATCTTTGGCGCCGTAATATGTGAAAGGAGCGTACTCACGGCCTGTGATCTTGCTCATTTCCTTCATGTACTTGGCGACGATGTCAGGAATAGCATCGTAGTATGAATTCTGTGCTTCGCGTGTCTGGAAGTAGATGTCAGGATTCTGAGCAGTACCGCGTGTTACAGGGTGTTCAGGATTCAGGGCACGCTTGCGATATTCGTTCAAAGCTTCCCAGTTGACGAGCTTAGCGACTTCGTCCTGGTCGGTGGCTTCAACTTTCTGGATTTCGTGTGAGGTACGGAAACCGTCGAAGAAGTGCAGGAAAGGCACGCGGCCTTCGATAGCTGCGAGGTGAGCGACTGGAGCCAAGTCCATGATTTCCTGGACTGAGCTGGTTGCCAGCATGGCGAAACCGGTCTGACGGCAAGCCATGACGTCGGCGTGGTCGCCGAAAATTGACAAAGCCTGAGCTGCCAATGCACGAGCCGAAACATGGAAAACGCCTGGGAGCAATTCACCAGCGATCTTGTACATGTTAGGGATCATCAGCAACAGACCCTGTGATGCTGTGAAGGTGCTTGTGAGGGCACCAGCCTGCAATGAGCCGTGAACAGCGCCAGCAGCGCCGCTTTCAGCCTGCATTTCAACAACGCGAACATTCTCGTTGAAAATGTTCTTTCTGCCGCCTGCGCTCCATTCGTCAATGTACTCAGCCATTGGTGATGAAGGCGTGATAGGATAGATGGCGGCGACTTCGCTAAACATGTATGCGACGTGCGCAGCAGCGCAGTTACCGTCACAAGTCATGAATTTTTTTTCTTTTGCCATTTTCTAAATGTTTAAGGATTAATTATTGGATAAATTGTTAAGTCACTTTTGTTTTATTCGATGATTGGAAGATTATCTAAAGAACTAATACCGAGTGATGAGGCAAGGTATTCATTTGAATGGACATCTGCTAGAACTTGCATATAGTAGTCATTTGCCTTATATAAAATATGCTTTTTTGCGTCAATAAATTCAAGATTATTTTCTGCAATGTCAGGCCTTAGAGCAACATTAAAACCAAGTGCTCCATTAACCTGAACGGATGGGTATATGATTCCTGATTCGGTCGAAAAAGCATTGTGTGCAAAATATGAAGAAATCATATATTGAATATTGTCACCTTCGGAGACTCTTTTGGCAAATTGTCTAGAAACAAATTCAACTAGTTTATCGAATATTGGTATAAATTCTTGTTCAGCAGGATAATCCGGCAAGCGACGCTTATAATTCTCCTGCATAGCATTGACAGCACTATCATGATAAGCATCTACAAACACATTAGGGTGACAAATGAGAGCCATATCAATAGTTTTAGCAACTCGCCATCGTGAAACACATATTTCTTCTTGTCCAGCATCTCTATTATTACGATGCAATGATGATGTTTCCATCATTGCAATAAAGTCGCCATCATCTTCGCCCCGATCTCCTACTGCACCATAAAAAACACTTTCGTGCGGGATAGATGCTCGTTGATAATTAATAACATTTTCCGGTCGTTTACAACCAAATGATTCTTTTTCAAGATTCGGAGCATCTTTTCGACAACGGGAAATAATTGTACCAGATTTAAGCGGATGATGTAACCAACGTATTGGAAACACACTATCGACAAGACGATGAACCTGTCTTTTACATTCAGGTGTGTCTTCCAAATGAACTGTTGATAGTTGTGAAATAATATCTAATAAAGTCATTTTGTTACCAGTTTATATTGTTTACATCAAAGTTGTAGTCAAACTTCCCATCCTTAGTTATAAAGCCATATGGACGACACTCAAACCTGAATATGCTATATGATTCCCCATCCAAAACAATCTCATCTACAATTCTTTTTATATTTTGGATATAATTAGGCCTACTACATTGTTGTTCAAATATTTTATCATATACTATTTGCGCCGCACTCCCTTCAATTTTTCTCCATTCGTCATCCACATAATAATACTCTGTGTCTGGAACGAATTTCCATCTTTCGATGCCATAGTTCTCATCATATATCCAATAACTATCACGGCCATAAATTTCATATGGAACTGATAATTTTAATGAATAATTTTGTATCTCGACAATTGCCTCCGGAACAATGTTTTTAATATGTGTGGTTTCTTCAGGCAGTTTATTTGCAGGTCTATGTCCTTCTTTTGTATATTTATTATGAGGTCTTAAATACGCTTCTTCCTCTTTCTCAATATCTATACCTAAAATTTTTTCTAAAAACCTATACTGAGTGTAGTCAAAGACTGTCGTTATTTGTTTTTCTTTTACAACTACGTAAAAATCACGATAATCAGATACAACGCTGACACGAAATCTTCCATCTTTATAAAATCCTATTGGCTTCAATGTTTTTGGTACTGTAAATAAGTACTGGTATGTATCAAGTCTATAAAACGAGGATTCACATTCAACAATCTCTTCTCCATATTCAGTTGTTTGTTTAATGGGGTTTTGTTTCAAATATTCTTTTTTTTCTTTTTCTGATAATTCTGCCCCATTTTCATCTAAAACATGCTTAATACATGTACTGTAATAGTATTCGGTATCTCTATCTTGACCAGGAAAGGTTCTACAGCGTTCAAGTTTTACGTCTCTAACGATATAATAGCCACCAAAGACTCGTTCTATTTGTTCTCCCTCAATTTCATCCTCCTCCCAACTCGATTTTTTAAATAAATATTTATAATCTTCGTCAATAAGAAAATAATGCCAAGATGGTATAATGGATCGTTTGTAATAACGTGCAACAGCAATACCTTTTCTCCAATCACTTACTCGCTGAAGATTTGCCTTCCAATGTCTAGTTCCATCTATTGATATTTCCCGTGTTTCAAAGACATTAATCATAGTTCATCATAATTGAAATATTTCAACCGTTCTTCTTTGACACCTTTGTGGTCGAAATTTTCGACCGCAAATCACTATTTATCAGTTGCTGTCCATTTCTTTAATTCATCGTAATCCCCACTTGGAAATTTGGCGGCAAAGATAGGCTTTTCGCTGCAAATAGACAAAATAAAAGAAATAAAAAACGATAAAGGCGTTTTTCCGATACTTTTTCCAAAGTTATTCCGATAATTTTTCCGGAATCATTCCATTTTATTGTATTCCGACATCAGAACAATTGGCCATTCCAAAGCATTTTCAGGAAATCGAAGACATAAAGAATCTCGATGTTACCGTTTCGGCGCGATAGCTTGATGATGCAGCGACTCTGTTTTAACAAATAATATTCAAATTATTGAATATTAGTTAAATGACACAACAGCCACTTCCGATTTTCCTGAAATTATGGGAGTACCACTTCCGATTTTCATAGAATATCGGGAGCAAAATTATCAAACATTTACTACAAAGAAAGTTATTATGTTGGAAACCAAGTGGTCTTTTAACTTAAAGACCAAGCAAATCAAACAACCAGCCAATAGTGAACGCCACGACAACCAATGACACAACAAGCATAATAACAGACATGATTTTTAGAAGAGCATCACGGTCGGTCATTTTCTTGAAAACCGTAGTCTTGTAGGCGAGATAGCGGCAGCCAAAAAACGACAATGCAAAAAAAGCGATGACCAAGACGTCATCAAGAAAGTCTTTCCAGAAAAAATTCCAATCAATAACCTCACCCGAAATGAGCGGAATCGTGATATTCTTGAAGCATTCGCCTACCAAAACGATTCCACTGAAAACAATAAAGGAAAGCCACGGCTTAGGTCCGAACAAACTCCATTTTTCTTTTTCCATATCTATTCCTTAATTAATTCCGCGACAAAGTTACCCAAAAAACCTTGCCGAAAAGAGGCCAAAAGAAAAAAAATTCAATAAAAGCGATTTTTTTATACACCAATACATTTTTTATCTATTTTTGCACGCTCAAAAAAAGCAAATCAACTTAATTAAATAACACTTTTAAACTTACTTAAAATGAAAAAGTTATTCTTATCAATGGGTCTTGCATGCCTGTTCATGGTTGCATGCAACAACGCTCCTAAGCAGGAAGCAGCAGAAGAAACCATCGACACCGTCGCTGTCGTTGA